>JBDRBF010000010.1:0-4517 GCA_043822925.1 bacterium | reverse complement strand
TTAATAAGTTTTTCTTTTAAACACTCGAGTGCTTGCTGGAGTGATGACACGCGCTCGGCAAGAATTTCTTCATCTGTTTTAAAAAAGTCATCCTTTTTTTTAGTAAAGTCTTCAAAATATTTAGATAGCTCTGCATCTGTGAGTGTCCTGTTTTTTGATTTTTTGAATTTTTGAAAATCTAGCTCTAAGGCCTCAAGCTTTTTATTTAGTGGTTCTTTTTGATCCTTTGTTTTCTCTTCTATTTCGGTTTTGATAGAAGAAAAATAGAGATCAAGAACGGCATCAAATATAACAATAGTATCAGGTGTCGCAACGGCGGTGCTTTTTTGTAGATTTTGCATGTATTTGGGCATATCACCTAATGCATCTTCGATATTAAGGAGCTTGTTGTAGGGCTCTTCGATTTTTTTGTATAAGTCTTCTGCTTGTTTACCTGTTGTTTCGGTCTGTTTGAATTCTTCTCGTAAATTTTCTACGCCTTTTGTTATTTCATCTGTTAAAGTTTTTATAGATTGACCTGTTTTGCTTATTAAAAAGTCCTCATCTTTTAGATATTCCATATATTTGGTGTTTAATTCTTCTTCGATTGGGGCCAGTTTTTTGTTTAAAGTATCGATGTCTTCTTTATCGATTTTGTCTTTCGCAAAGATGGTATTTAATTTGATTTTTTCTATCTGCTGGTAACAATCAATATATTCTTTATATATTGATTCATTAGAATTCTCATTGCTAAGTCTTTTAAAATTCTCAACCTTCTTTTTTATAGTCTCCAAGTCAGTTTTTGCCTCTTTATAATGAACCCCTAAATTCAGACCAGTAGCTAAGATATAATTTTGCCTCTAACCTTAACAGTGGGAGGCCCAAAATGGCTAGAAAATACTACGGGGCAAAATTTAAGGCACGAATTTCCCTTGAGGCAATTAAAAACAACGCTACAACGGCGGAATTATCGAATAAGCATGGGGTTCACCCAACGCAGATTCAGGTCTGGAAGTCGACCCTAGAAAAACAGGCAGAGATCGTTTTTACTCAACAAAATAACACCACAGAAGGCGATGAAAAGCGTGTTGCAGAGCTTGAACGCAAAATAGGGCAGTTGGCAGTTGAAAACGATTTTCTAAAAAAAAATTTCTCCGCATACCAAAAAAAGAACGGCTCTGTATGATTGACGAACGACATAGATCGCTTAGCCTAAGGCAGCAGTGCGCCTTATTGGATGTTGGACGTTCAAATCTTTACTATCAACCAACGATTGCGCCAGATGAGTCTTGGCTGGCAAACAATATCCACGAATTGTGGCTTGATATGCCATTTTACGGTTATCGCAGAATAACCGCCGAGCTACAAAGGCGTGGGAGTGCGGTTAACCACAAAAAAGTGTTACGAATTATGCGAGAAATGCAGCTACAGGCGCTTTATCCTAAGCCAAAGGCCGCTGCACATAATTCTCGCCATAAGATTTATCCGTATTTGTTGCGTGATCTCAATATCACCCACCTAAATCATGTATGGGCAACTGATATTACGTACATCAAAACGCCTAATGGTTTTATGTATCTAGTCGCAATTATCGATATTTACAGTAGATTTATTTTATCATGGCGCCTCTCCAACACGCTAGATGCGCAATTTTGCGAGGATGCGTTAATCGAAGCTCTAGTTTGGGCAAAGCCAGAGATCTTGAATACAGACCAGGGTTGCCAGTTTACCAGCATGGCGTGGATAAGTCTGGTTGAAAGCCATGGGATAAAGGTAAGCATGGATGGACGAGGCCGATGGGCCGACAACGTTTTTATCGAACGCTTTTGGCGCACGCTTAAACATGAACATGTGCTCATTCATGCGTTTGAATCGGTTTCTGAGATGAAAGCCTCGATAGGCAGTTTTATTAAAATTTACAATTATAAGAGACTACACCAAAGTTTGGGCTATCAAACGCCATCTGAGGTTTATTTTAACGGGAAAACGACGCCTCCGGCGGCCCTCCGGGGGCTTCACCCTCCTCTCCATCTGGAGCATGGCGACAATGTTAATGTACAAATTTATGGGGTTTTGTAATAAGAAAGTTGTGTATTACCAATGATGGCAAAATCTATTTTAGATTAGGGTAAAAATGGTCTTGACGAAGGGGTGCACTTTAGTATGATGCGTTATGCCAAAGAACACACAATGGAAGATGCGCTTTTTAGGTATCTTGCTATAAAGATGCATCCATTAATTTTAACGTGGCAGGGGCCGGCCATTGTTGTGCGAGGCTGTTATGAACGCCAAAAGAGTATTATTTCTATTCAAGAAAAAACAGACAAGCTTTTTAACTGGAAGCGGCCAACAGCCGAAATATCAAAAGATAATAAAATTTTATATATAAATTGTTTCCCTGGCATAGACTACGTTCGGCATTATGCAATGCTTATAAAAACATATTTTCGCGTACATAATTTAAATAGCCCGCATATAACATTTGAGCTTCCTACACACAATCAAAGTATTAGTGAGTTGCGCAAAACCAATCTTACAAGAATGCCCAAGTGCGATATTGTTATTATTGGTAAAGTAGAAAATTTACGTGCGCTTACCAATAATAGCCCGTGGGAGGGTGACGGGGATTTTTATTGGTCGACGGGCAGAATTGGTAGTGGGTTTGGGCAAGTTGCGTTGCTCGGTTGTACGTTTTCTTTGTGGGGAGATATTGCGGGAAGTGTTATTAAAGTGCTTGGGCAAAATGTTCCAAAAACACTTATTTATACCGGTAAGCTCGGCGGGCTATCTCATGATATGCCTACTAACCAGTTGCTGGCGACGGGCAACCAAAGTATGTTTTTGGGAAAGATTATTTCTTGGGAAAATATTATAAAAATTCCGGCGCATATTAATAACGTGGTGCACGGCAAACATGTTACGTTGTTTTCAACGCTTGCCGAAACAAAAGAATGGTACAATAATATTGGCCGGTTTTATTCTTTTGTCGATCCAGAAATCGGACATATGGCCGATGTAGCTTTAAAAAATAAAATAAATTTTGGTTATATACATCTGGTTTCTGATAACGTTGCAGTTACCCAGAGTGAAAATTTGAGTAACGAACGGGGGCAAGAAATTGTGGCCAAAAGGGCGGTGATCAGCCAGAAAATTTTAGACGTAATTCGTAATACTATGGGCCGTGCCCATCCTACGTGCGTAAGTTCAAATTTTCGTTAATCGTTGTCTGATGTGTTCATTAAGTCAGATTTTATTTTATCGTAACTTTCGACTAAATCTATTGGTTGTTGATTATTTTGGGGTATGAAGATAGGTCCTGTATTTGCATGGTGAGCAACTAGTCCAAAGATGCCGCACTCGAGGCTACATTGTAATATGAGATTCCATGCGGTAAAATTAAAATTATTTAATTCTTTGGTGATGCTTAATATAAGGGTATTTTGGTTTGGGTTTTCTGATGTTTTTTGTATGCATTTTTTTAAGCGTTTAATAAGCATTGATTTTTGGTCTAGGTAGTAATCATGGAGGTCGCTACATTTTTTGAGCGCAGTCATAAATTTCTCTCGTGATATGTTTTTTAGTGTTGCGGTTAAAATTATGTATTTGTTTTCTTGGGTAGGTTCTTGTTTAATGTTTACACAGTTGTTGTCTAGAATTTCGTTAAGTAACTGAAGATAGACATAAACCGGGATTAAAGGTTCTGTGAGAAAGTCTAATTTTATTGTGTAGTCTTTAAGTATTAAATTAACTTCGGAGATTTTTTGTAAATCGGGCAGTTTGTTGCAATTAAGATTGTTTAAATTGATTAGTATAAGTAATAGAAATAAGGGTATTAATTTTTTCATGGGGGCTTTCTTTAATTATGGTTTGAAAAATCCATGGTGCTAACGACGTTATTTTCATCGCAGCTGCATCCAAAGAAACTTTCAATAAAGCTTTTAGGTTCGGCAGGCTGTTTTTTTGGTGAGTATTTAATAATTTCCTGTGTAAGGGCGAGAATAAGTGTGTTTTGGTCTATTTTTTCTTGGCCCCATTTTTGTGCATATAATTCTGTTGCGTAATTTTGTAGGTGACTTTCCAGGCCCGGAATTATGTGGTTATTGGTGAGAAGAAGCTCGCACTTTTCAAGAACAGTTACGAGTTTTTGTTGTTCCATGTCTTCTATAATTAAGGTTAATTTTTTTTGTTCTTTGCTAAAAAGTAGTGTTTCTAATGCATCGCCTATTGATAGTGATTTGCTCAGTAGTGTCACATAGAGATGTGCGGGAGCGAGTTTGTATTGAGGTTCTTTGTTTTCGTCTGAAATTGATATGCTTAGCATGTCATGTTGATAAATAAGTCGAAAATTGATTAGATTAAGTTTTTTTATGCTTGGAATGGTGGGATTATTTTCTGTGTTTAAGTTTATTATGCTTTCTGTAATCATGTGCACGATAAAGTTTTGGCCGTACATATTTTTTTTGAGCATTTCCTGTAATGTGTAGCGTAAACAATCGAGGCACAATTGTTTTTTTGTTGTACTATGTAATTCTTCACAT
>JBDRBF010000009.1:0-25360 GCA_043822925.1 bacterium | reverse complement strand
GATAGTAAATCACCTGAGCCTGCGCAGGTTAAATCGATAACAATTTCATCTTGCGGCATTTTTGGCAAAGAAATTATAACTTGTTCTGTTTGATACGTAATATTTTTAAGAGCCGTTAAAAGATAACTAAAATAATTCTCTTCATCTTTTTGGCTCACAGCATTTTTAGGTTCAGCAAGCTTAGACTCAGATATTTTTCCAGCAATCCCAACGTGATCAACATACGCATTTTTTGCAGCAACAATTTCTTCTGTACTTTTGGAAAAACAAAAATTATGCACGAAAAAAAACATTACAAAAAATAAAACAGACGAGTTCTTTTTGGTCAACATAGACCCCCCAAATTAAAGAAAATAATTTCCCCTAAAAAAACGCCTTTTCCCTAAACTTTTTTTCAGGTTCCGAACCACCTATTCAAGTACTCGTAACAGGAATTACAAAAGCAAATGTAGCACAAAAACACCCACAGAGCAACAAACTTCAATCTCGCGCCACGCCAACCAAGCAGCAAATTACCCATTTACTTACAATCTGTCAATTTAAGTAACCGGTCCCGCCTAAACACGCCCTCTCGATTTTACCTCTCTTGAATTGGTAGCCACTACTTCGCTCACTTTTAAGCTCCAGTCTTGCCATTTTTTTGCCGTCGTCAAAATGCCATAACAATCATAGGGCTGGAAACATGAAGGAGCCCCAGACGCCGCAGAAAATGTAAATACCGGATAATATTTATAAACAAGAATTTCATTATTTACTCGCTGGCTCTCAGGAACAATATCTGTCCAATGTGCTTGTTTTCTAGTTTCAAGAACAAGACCCTTACTATCTTCACCACCAGCTTTACCAAGCATTTTTAATCCAAAATCACAATGCTCATGCCCACGTAAAACTGCATTAATTTTATTACTTCTTAGATATTTTAACGTCATATCTTTATGAAATATTAAACCAAGACCCCGTGCTCGATTAAAATTAAGATCGCCATCTTTATAATCAAAATCACTCCAGTTAAAACTGCCGGCCCAATCTTTTTGTAATAAAACACTCGAACTCTCAGAATCACCATCTTGCTTATGCCCAAGAGCCGGAATATGTTCATATATTTCTTTTGGCGCATTAAGTAGTTTTCTTGGAGAATAATTGGCAACAAAACCACCATGAGTACACAGAACAACACTATCGCCTGGTCCGGTAAGCCAATCCCAAAAACCGTTATACGTTGCTTTTGATTTAATAAATAATGCAAGCGGGAAACAACGTACCAATTTTATCGCAGCTGCTACAATCTCAGCAACTGTGTTCTTATTACCATATGATTCAAATTTTGTCTTCAACTCACCTGACTCTCTTAGAATTCTCTTTTTACCCGTAATTTTATCTTCTAAAACTCCTAGTACCGTTTGCAAAAAACCATAATCATTCCATGCCGACAAATACTCATGGTTTCCACGCAATAAAAATACCCGGTCCCAATTGGCCATCTTTAACAAACACAACGTATACAAAACTTCAGCGCCATAATTACCACGGTCAACATAGTCCCCCAGAAATACAATATAAAAATTGTCTTTAATAATCTTAAAATCATAAAGCTTTTCTTCTACACCTAGATTCAATAATATTCTCAAAAGAGCATGTACACTACCATGCAGATCCCCAATAACACAAAATTCACGCTTTTCTGTAAATTCACACTTTTGCACACAGTCCCACGCTTTATCTGATGGAAAAGCCGCTAAATCTGGGGCTAAACCATCAAGCCAATTCTCAGCTTTTCCAAACGCACTTTCTTGATATTTTTTCTGACAATCTTCAAGCGTTTTTTTTTAATTCATCTGCCGACAAAATAGTTTTATACTTATCCGTTTTTTCAGGTAACTCATCAAAACATTTGCGTGACAACTCAAATAACGTAGGTGTCTTACTTAATAATTGAGGCTCAGATACTGGTTGCACAACATCTTTTTGTACAACAGATTTATCGAGCGAAATAACAGCTTCTTTTGTCGCCCATAAACTTGATACACAAAAAATAAAACCTAACACAAAGAGTATTCCGGCAAACTTAATACGCTTTAAAACAAACATCACACACCCTCGATATCGTAAAAAACACTTAATATATTTAGAGTACCCAATAAGCATCTTATTAAGTACGATATCGACCCAACACAAAAAAACGCAATAATATAACATAAAATTATAAAGCCCTTAATCTCACCGTTTTACCAGTAAAATTAAGGGCTCTATTTGTCATCCTGAACAATGTCATCCTGCGTGCCCGGCGAAGCTTTGTGCGAAGCCTAGGAGCTTGCCTGCCGCGCCAAAGCCATGCAAGAGCGTAGGCACATTTCAGAATCCAGTCTTTATTTTACAAAATACTTTGCACACGCAACCCAAACTCTTTTGCACGTGCTTTGCAATCTGCCAAGCACGCCAAACTCACGAGAAACAGGAGCCTGATTATTTTTAACAACAAGCACGTCTTCTTTTTTAGCAGCTACAAAATTAATAGATTTACCCTCTTCTTCTTTAGGATCATACTTAAATTCATAGCCCTTAAAAAAAGAATAATCATCCGTATAAACCGTATTTTCTGGCAAGTATATTTTTTTATATTCTTCTTCTAAACTATTCCCCAATTCGGCTTCAAGCCGCTCTTTAATTTTAGTCTTCTCATCATCGCTTATTTTACCCGTTAATTCTTTGAGTAACACATGAATTTTTTTAAATCTTTCTACCTGATCAAAATCGATACCCGTTTTTATTTTAAACGCTTCTTTAAGAACTTTTTTATCATTATCAGAATGTGTTTTATCAAAAACTTCTTGGAAGCTCTTTAATTCATTCCAACGAGATATCCCTCTATTTTTTATATCATCATCAAGTCCTGGCGAAATAAGCCCACGCACACTAAGTTCTCCATAAACAAATTCAAGACGGCTAAGCAAAATGTTTTCGTCTTTTGGCTTTAAAAGGGCCCTATATATTATTTTGTCATCAGCATTTCCACCAGCAATCCACACAAGATCATTCCCCTCAAAAACCCTACTATTAAACCGTGGCCGAACACAAGACCCATCGCTTCTCTTGAGAGAAATCTCTTGCGCAACATTTTTATACCGCTCAACAATTGCATGCACAAGTGGATTTAAAATTTTATGTTTTTCTGCCGCATCGCCAGGAATAGAACAAACATATAAAACAATCATTGGAACCGGATCTTCAGTCCTAGTTCTGCTCGGCAAAAAAGGATCTGACGATACTTTAAAAAAAGGAATCAAATAAGCTTGTGGATCTTGCACAAAAAATACACATAAGTCTTCAACAAAAGAAATAAGATATTCCGGATCTACCTGAAGATGAATCTTATATTTGCATGCCACACCTCTCAATGCCTCTTGATGCATTTTTTCTAACTCTTCTGACGTAAGCAAACTGTATTCTTTTATCAAGTTCACCTCAAGTTCTTTAATAAAGGTAGATAATGCTTTTGCATAAAAAGGATTCACTTTTTCAGCATCTGTCCATATCTTGCCACAACCTGTTTCAAATGATCCATGATCAGCATTAAACCCAATCATATGAGGATAGTACCCCTTATTTATGTTTGCAAAAAGAGCAGGCCCACTCTCACCAATAGTTAACCCAGACCAAGCTGTCACAAGAAAATCTTTAAGAAATTGCGACTTTTCGTTACCTTTAAGCCAATAATCCTCTGACAAATCATTCTCTTTTTCATCCAACTTGTGAAAAAAGAACCAATCTTTTTTTATAGCTTTAACTTTTTTGGGAACTTCACCACCAGATTCGCTCTTTTTAAGAGCGTCTTCATATGCTGCCATAAGTGCATCTTCATATATTTTAAAAACCCTCTTTTCATCTTTGGAGGGATAGCCCTTCACAGAGATACTCTCTTCGTTCAAACTATATTCGGCAAACAAATTACTTTGAGAAAATAATACGCAACCTAAAAACACAAGAACAAACAACATGCGTAATTTTATCCAGCACATATTTCGAGAACTATAAATCTGAAGCTCCATAACAACTCCTCATTAATTCCCAAGTCACCAATTTTAAGAACACGTTATTAAGTACGATATAGACCCAACACAAAAAAACGCAATAATATATATATATATATATATATACAAAAAAGCCCTTAATCTCACCGTTTTACCAGTAAAATTAAGGGCCCTATATACTCACTAATCCAATACACTACACATTAACAAGCGCTCACTTCCCACCTAACTTCGCACGCACCAAGGCCAAACTCTTACTCAGGTTAACCAACTTAGCCTTAAGCCCTTCCAATGCAGCCTGTAACTTCTTAACGTTTTCAACTACCGGATCAGCAAAAGCTACGTTATAAAAGGGTACTCTAGCTATCACTACCTCTTTCTGCGTATCTTGCTCAAGCGGCTTTCTTATCGTTATTGGCTCTTCAATGCCCACTTTTTCAACATCAGCCACGCCTATTCTAGACATTGGCTGCTTCCCAATTTCGATTTGATCTCTTTCGATTTTATCTCCAATGCTCGCCTTGCGCTTTTTTAATTTCTCCAATTCCTCTTTCTCTTGCTTCTCCAACTCTTCTTTAAACTTCGCTAGTGAAACGCTCCTAGCCTGTAAATCTCTACGCTTTTTCTCTTCAACCAAATAGTTAAGATTTTCATTATTATTTTCATCCTTCGCATAATCCAAAGGAGTCTTATCCTCTTTAGTCTTTGCATCGATGTCAGCGCTCTTTTCTACTAAATACTTAACAACATCTAAAGTTCCATATCCAGCCGCACAATGCAAAGGAGTACGATCTATGTTATCTTTTGCATTAATGCCAGCGCCATTTCCTACTAAATACTTAACAACATCTATCCCTTGAAAAGCAGCAACATGCAAAGGGGTATATCCGTCTTTTATATCCTTATTAATATTATTTTTGTTTACTAAAAGCTTAATCGTGGGCAATTTGTTCTGATTTAAAGCCACAAGAAAAGGGGTCAGACCATCCTCATCTGGTGCATAAACGTTAGCACCGTTTTCTGTCAAAAAATTAACAATTTCCGATTTATTGGCTTTAACAGCAAGAAATAAAGGCGTTCTTTTTTTATTATTCTCCGCCTCAATCGTAGCAGATTTTTCGATTAAAAACTTAACAACATCTAAATCCCCGTTCTTAGCAGCTAAATGCAAAGGTGTATCTCCACTATTATCTTTCGCATTAATGTCAGCGCCTTTATCTACTAAATACTTAACAACATCTAAGCTAGCAGGTCCTTTATCTTTACCTGTATCTGTTATTCTCGCAACAGCCTTATGCAAAGGGGTATTTCCACTATTATCTTTCTCATTAATGCTAGCGCCTTTTTCGATTAAAAACTTAACAATATCTAAATACCCGTTCTCAGCAGCTAAATGCAAAGGGGTATATTTGCCCTGATTTTTTTCATTAACGTCCATCTTTTTTTCATTCACAAAAAACTTAACAGCTTTCAACTCACCGTAAAAAACAGCCTTAAATAGAAGACTTAAGTCGTTACAATTTTTCATCAAAGCCGAAAGAATCTTCTCTTTTTCTTCTATAGGAACGTTCAAATCAGCCGCACAAGACAAAGGAGTAGAACCCATTTTATCTTTTACTGTAATGTCAGCGCCTTTCTTTACTAAAAACTCAACAATCTCTAAAAAGCCCTTTTTAGCCGCACAATGCAAAGGAGTAGAATCCTCTCTATTTTTTGCATTAATATTAGCCTTCTTCTCTACTAAATACTTAACAACATCTAAAGTTCCCGTAGTAGCCGCATAATGCAAAGGAGTAAAACCTTTTCCATCTTTTGCATCAATTTCAACGCTTTTACCTGCTAAATACTCAACAACTTCTAAAGTTCCATATCCAGCCGCATAATGCAAAGGAATCACACCCTGTACATTTTTTGCATTAATATTAGCCTTCTTCTCTACTAAATACTTAACAACATCTAAGCTAGCAGGTCCTTTATCTTTACCTGTATCTGTTATTTTCGCAACAGCCTTATGCAAAGGGGTATTTCCACTATTATTTTTCGCCTTAATGTCAGCGTCTTTTTCGATTAAAAACTTAACAACGCCTAAATGCCCGTTCTGAGCAGCTAAATGCAAAGGGGTATTTTTCATCGTAGTTATTGCATTAATGCCAGCGCCTTTACCTACTAAATACTCAACAACGCCTAAATGCCCGTTCTGAGCAGCTAAATGCAAAGGGGTATAATTCACCGTAGTTATTGCTTTAATGTCATCTTTATTCTCTACTAAATACTCAACAACGCCTAAATGCCCGTTCTGAGCAGCTTTATGCAGAGGAGTCAAACCAAATTTATCTTTTGCTTTAATGTCATCTTTATTCTCTACTAGATACGTAACAACGTCTAAACGCCCGATCTGAGCAACTTTATGCAGAGGAGTGTTGTCTTCAACATCTGTTCCCTCAAAATCTTTTATATCTTTTGGCGGAGCAACTCCTATTTGTTGGACCGGTTGAACCACGAGCTTTACTGGTTCTGGTTGCTGCAACACAGGGTTCACCAGTTGTTGGACCGGTTGAACCACAAGTTTTGCCTTCTCTAAAAGAGTTTTTCCAACAGGCTCCTGATCGGGTTTATCGCTCCAACACGCAGCAATTTTTATACTTGTAGGTTCTTCTTTATCAGGAGCAGCCAATAACGTATCTTGTACCCCACCAGTAAATATTCCAGCCCCCTTTAAATCAATCTTGACAAACTTATTCTCTTTCTCTTTAGGCGTCAGGCCCTCATAAACCTTTAACGTCCATCCCGCCCATCCGTCAGCTGTCGTCAAAATCCCGTAACAATCATATGGTTGTTTGCAATCAGACGCTCCTGAAGCAGTAGAAAACGTGAAAACCGGCGGAACTTTCTTCGTAATTTCTTCTATTTTAAGTAGGTTGTCTTTTTTACTGGCTTTATCTTTAATAACTTCAACCCAGTGGCTATCATCGTCTGGAAGCTTTAAGCCATATTTGTAATGCTGATGCCCACGAAAAAAAGCCTTAATTCCTTGACCATTTTCTTCTAAATATTTTTTAACACCATTAGCATAATATTGATTTCCACGCCCACCTAAATAAGAAAAACCATCTTTACCATAATCTGTCTGAAAAAAATCTGTCCAATTAAAATTTCCGGCCCAAGAAAGTTCTCCCATTGAGTTTATATTTTCAGAATCATGACCACTCACTTTTTCAAATGTTTTCGTTTTGTCGTTAAGTAAACGCTTTGGAACATAATCAGGCTTTATGCCGCCATGGCAACATTGCACAGCGCTCTCATCTTTTCCTGACTTAAGAAGCAAAGCCAATGGCAAACAGCGCTCTAAATTTGTTATACATAAAGAAATTTTACCGTAATATGAATCAAATTTATATTCCAACTCATCATCAAAACCATACCGAGGCCAAAGCCCCTCATACTCATGATTGCCGCGCAATAAAAATACCTGGTCCCAGTTAGCCAATTTTAGCAAACAAAGCGTATACAAAACTTCAGCGCCATACTTACCGCGGTCAACGTAGTCTCCCAAAAAAACAATATAAAAATTAGGCTTAACTATTCTAAAATTGTCATCAAGTATGCCGTCGGCAACAAGTCCCCACAAAATTCGCAAAAGAGCATGCAAGCTCCCATGAATATCCCCAACAAAACAATTCTGGCTCCCAGCTGGAACCTCAAGCTTTTGTACACAATCCCATGATTGCACAATCCTTGGTGGTGCCCCCGAAGATTCAAACTTTACCTCAGGAAAAAACTCATTAGTTGGTGCTTTCCCGTCAAGCCACTTCTCTGGATTTTTAAAATCACTGTTTTTATATTTATCTCGACACGCTTCAAGTACATCAAAAAGTTCTTTTGCTTCTAAAAATTTTTTATAAGCGGTTGAATTATCAGGAAGCTCCCTAAAGCACTTATTTGTCCATTTGATAAGCGTCGTTGGGATTTTAAACTCAGATAACTTCGTGCCAGTAACCACAACATCCAAGCCCTGCATCGCCCACAAATTTCCCACACAAAAAACAAACGCTTGCACTAAAAAAATTTTAACCACATTCTCCATCAACTTTACTCGCAACATCTCACACACTCCCTCTCTACAACAAAACACATCGAATTCCAACTCAAAAAAATCTTATTAAACACGATATCAAACCAACACAAAAAAACGCAATAATATATATATATATATATACAAAAAAGCCCTTAATCTCACCGTTTTACCAGTAAAATTAAGGGCCCTATATAATTTAGAACAGGCTTACGTATTTACTCTTTTTTGGCTCGCTTAGAGAAAGATTGACCTGAGTCACATTCCCGACCATCTTCTTTTTCTTTAGTCTCTTCTCGTTTTCTCTTTGACCTACTATTTTTATTGCCTGATTCATCTAATTCAAGAACAATTTCTATTTTGTCTTGATGCTTCTCTTCTTTTTCAATAACTTCTGATGGGTACTTTAGCTCTTGAACAAACTTAATAAGCGCATCACCAATTGGCGTACGCTTATCTTTTTTATCAACCCAACGCACATCAATTGCCATTCCAGAACACTGGTTACTAAAAACAAAGCCGTCTTTCGTATCAATTTCTACATATTTTTCATTTTTAAAAATAGATTTTTCAATAACTTTCCCATCTATCTTTTCTCTTTCAACTTTGAAATTTTCATTAAGCGGGGTTTTGCCTTCATACACTTTAAGTTTCCAATCTTCCCACTTTTGGGCTGTCGTCAAAACGCCATAACAATCATATGGTTGCCCACATAGAGGCGTTCCAGAAGCGGTAGAAAAAGTAAACACAGGATAATATTTATGAATAAGAATTTCAGTATTTACTATTTCTTCAAGAGAAACAATTTGTTTCCAATGCATTTGCCACAAATTAGCTTGAAGAGCTCCTGCCCCCCGCTCTCCATTTTTCGTCTCAAGCATCTTTAAACCAAAACAAGCATGCTCATGCCCACGAAAAAATCCTTCAAGCCTGAGCTTAAGCCCTGCCTCTTTTAAAGATTTATTGATTCTCTCTCGATATTCGTTAACGCCATTCCTACCGTAGACTAAACCACGAGAACCAAGAACAACGCCATCCTTATAATCTTTTCCGGTAAAATCTACCCCAAAAAAATGTCCTGCCCAATTTTTATTTTTTTTCATCTCAGCTGAAAATTGTTCAGAATTGGCACTAGCCCCTACCGGCTTGATTCGTTCAAATATTTTTGTATCCGGCGCATGCAGCAAATCTACAGGGTCATAACCCGAACATATTCCACCATGAGAACACTGAATAACGCTATCCCCCGATTCAAAAAACAATACCAGAGGGAAACAACGCACAAGTTTTAGTATAAAATTAAAAACAAAATTCAATTGATCTTCTTCTAGTTTAAACTTATTTTTTAACTCATCTCCAAATCCAGAGGGGCCATCAAAATAGCCGAAAGTTTCATGATTACCACGTAACAAAAACACCTGATCAAAATTTGCCATTTTTAACAAACAAAGTGTATACAAAACTTCGGCACTATATTTACCACGGTCAATATAATCACCCAAACAGACAATCGTAACACCAGGCGCTAACTTAAAATTATTGTCGAGCTTTTTATCGGCAACAAGCCCCCACAAATCTCTTAACAAAGCATGCACGCAGCCATGAATATCACCAATAAAAACAGGGGTGCTCCCTACCGGCGCTTTATACTTTTGCGCACAGTCCCAAACAGAAAAAAAACTCTCTTCTGACGCTACATCTTCAAAAAAACCGTTATCTGGAGCTGCACCATCACGCCAGTTTTCTTTATTACCAAAAGCAGTCTCTTGATACATATTTCTACATTTTTTAATAACATACAAAAAATCAAGACTAGTCAAAACCGTTTTATATTCTTCTGTATACTCAGGCAGCTCGGCAAAGCACCGACTTGTCCACTCGGTTAACGTTGGCATTTTAGGTTCTATAAATTGTTGTACTCCATCCTGCTGCATAGCCTGAACAACAGACAAACTTAAACAAAATACAAGCACAGAAAAAATTTGAAAAATTTTAGATTCTAAGCGAACAATTAACATGATAAGCCCCCATTTTTTAAAAAAAATTATCTAAAAAAATTACAAAATATGACAACAAGAAATATCTCTTTCTTGTTTATTGACATTAAAAGGTTCAAAAGAAACATCCACCAATTGCACATCTTCCAATTGCACATCTTCAAACATACAATTATCAGGCGATTCTCCTACATTTTTTATTGCTTCTTCAAGAGTTATTGCTTCTTCGCCTTCTTCTTCAAGATCTTGGTTAAACTCAAAATCATAAAGCGTATCAACTTTTTTAATACCTGGTTTTACAGTTTTTTTTTCAAACTTTAAATCTGATTTTCTAATTTTAGTACGCATTTCTTCATGCACTTTTAATGTCCAGTTTTCATACTCTTTTTCTACCGTCAAAATCCCATAACAATCGTACGGCTGATAGCATGATGAAACACCCGCTGCAGTTGAAAAAGTAAACACTGGATGATACGCAGCAATAGAAATTTCTTTATTGCGTACATCTTCTTCCGAAACAATATTCTCCCAATGAGCTCGAAAACCCAAACTTCCTATATTTTTATGATGCTCATTAAACATTTTTAGACCAAAAAAAGCGTGCTGATGCCCTCTAAAAAAAGCCACAAACCTGTTCTCTGGCGTACTATTTTTCGCTAAATATTTTTTAGTTTTTTCTCTATGAAAAATAAGCGCGTTCCCACCACGAACACTAAATTCATAAGACTTTTGATATTCACGATCTTCTTTACCAAGAAAATCAAAATCAGACCATATAAAACCGAACTCAAACAGACACTCTTTTTCACGAAAAATCTCTTTATGTTTTATATACCGTTCAAACATTTTATCTGATGCCATAAAATCACATGGCGAATACCATAGTTCAATCCCACCATGACAACATTGCGCAAAATTTGTACCGGACTTAAGAAATATCGCAGCAGGAAAGCATTTAGCTGTTTCAAGAACAGCTTTTTGAACATCCTGATCCTGCCATTTAAATTTAGCCTCAAGCTCTTTCTCAAAAGTACCCACTTGCCAAGGTTCTTCATGATTCCCACGAAGTAAAAAGACCGTATCCGGATTAGCTATTTTTAATAAACTAAGAATAGACAAAACCTCAACGCCACAAACACCTCGGTCAATATAATCACCAAGAAAAATCATATAAAAGTTATCGTTTATAATTTTAAAATTATCGGCGATATAATTATTTGATGCCAATTTATTTAAATTATGTAATAACGAATCGACGCTTCCATGAATATCACCCATAAAACAAATTTTAGATCCTGGATCAACAACCAGCTTCTGCAGATAACATTCATTATTTAAATCAGCCTGAAAAAAGCTATTTGTTGGGGTATTATTCTTGAGCCAAAGATCAGGTTTATCAAATACTCGCTCTCTTATAGCTCTGCGACAATTTTCAAGCACGTCTAAAAATTCATTTGCTGTCAAAACAGAATTTTGACCAGAAAACTTGCCCTGCTGATTAGCAAGCGTCCACTCACTCAATGTTGTATACGTTGCTGAAATAAAGGACGAGCTCAGAACAAAAACACAAAACAAAAATAACGTTAATAAACGTTTTACAAACAACATAATAAGCCCCCCATTTTTTGAAATATAAAATTCTCATAGAAAATAAGAATACCAACAAACCGAGAGTTTGTCACGCCTGGACACACAAAACCACGTTTTTCGGTATAAAATCTGGTTTTCACGCAACAAAAATTACTATATGTAACTATTTGACCCTATTCACAAACCCCAAAATACATAAAAAATACTTTATTTAAGGTGCATTTATGACATAATAAAATCTATGAATTCACAAAGCAGACAACGATTAACCGTTCTAGCCATGGCACTAGGGGCCCTTTTTGTCACCTCATGGTTCGAATTATTTTTACAAAGAAAGCAAAATCTTGTTGGCGGCGGGATTAGTAGACCATTTTTATTTATTCTAATAAACGTACACGTCATCGCAATCGTTACACTATTATTCATAATAATTCGCAAAAGCATAAAACTAATCGTCGAACGACGCCAAAATGTACCGGGAAGCTTATTTAAACGCAATCTGTTGTTCGCTTTCACATTTTTCTCAGTAATACCGTCTTTTTTTGTTTTTTTTGCTGCAGGCAGATTTATTACCAGAAGTATAGACGACTGGTTCCATGCACGCATTAGCACCGGGCTACAGAGTGGCCTGAATTTACACAAAGTACAAAGCAAGCATATTCGCAAAATAATGACAAACTATGGGCATAAAATTTTAAAACAAGCTCACGCTTACAAAAACAATAATAATAAAAACTATAATAATACATGCGATTTTTATGAATATTACACAAATGGCGACCCACTGGTAAAACGAGCTCATGACAAATTCGATTTTTATGCACTAAACGCAGGTAAACAAAAAACATTACTTGGGGCATTAAACACTGAAGGCAAAATGTGGAGAAGCTACCGAAAAAACAATGATAGATCGATAAAAAGCTTAAAGCTCAATTTTATAGCCAAAATAAACGCCTGCGCCCCAAACACAGAAAAATTATTTGATTTTTATGGCTGCCTGTACTGGGTACACAAAACGAATAACCAGTTTATGATACTCGTATACCGTTACCCCGAAGCTATTAGAGGCCCACTTATCGAGATTCAAAATTCACTCGAAGATTACCAACAAATCAAATCTATGAAAAACCCAATTTATGCCACATATATATTCTCATTTATCTTAATTACATTATTAATCTTATTTCTATCTGTTTGGTGCGCTTTTTATTTATCTAAGGGGCTCAGCCAACCGATACAAGACTTATTAAACGCAACTCGCAAAATGCGCCACGGAGAACTGGACGTCTTAATACCAGATAAACCCGATAGCGATCTAGCTATACTCACGCATGGTTTTAACGAGATGGCTATAGCCCTCAGGCAAGCTCACAACGAATTAAAGCGCAAAAATAATGAAATGCTTACGATTTTAGAAAATATAAAAGCATCTGTCTTTTTTGTCGGAAAATTTGGCCGAATCATCACCTGTAACAGAGCAGCCAAAGAACTTGTTCAAAAATACCTACATATTAATCGCTTTATGAATAAAAAAATCTCTTTTTTAGGCCCAGATGTTCTTGGCAAAATGCATGAGCTCGTACGCAAAATGCTTACTCAAAATGTCGATATTTTATCAGAAGAACTCTCTTTTAGCTCTAACGACCAAACACGTGTATTTATGATACACATGTCCATAGTAAGCACCGCAACCCAATATAATAGCTTAAACCAAAATATCGACCGCAACTTACTTATCGTTATAGAAGATCTGACCGATATCGTCAAAATAAGTAAAATGAAAACCTGGCGAGAAGCGGCTCAGCAAGTTGCACATGAAATTAAAAATCCATTAACACCCATACAACTAGCCACCCAAAGATTACAAAGAAAATATCATGATATTTTGGAACATGAACCTGCATTTTTAGAGTGTACAAACACAATCTTAAATCAGGTAACAATAATCAAAAATTTAGCTTCTTACTTTTCAGAGTTTGCGTCTTTACCTTCAACAGAGACTGAGCCAACACAATTAAACGAAATTATTCAAGAAATCGTACAATTTTATAAACTTGGCTACCCAGATCTTGCTATCGAATTTACAAGTACTCCCACGCTACCAAAAATTCAGGCTGACAAAAAAAAGATAAAACGCGTAATCATAAATTTACTTGATAACAGTATAAAAGCATTTGAACCTCACCTCTCTGAATTTAAAAAAATTATCACGATTAACACCAGCTATAATGTACAAACAAAAAAAATAGAAATTTTATTTTCAGATAACGGCCCTGGAATAAGCCCAAAAGTTAAAGATCACATTTTTCTGCCGTATGTTTCAACAAGCAAAAAAAATACCGGCTTAGGTCTGGCTATAATATATGACATTATATCCCAACACAAAGGCTCGATCACGCTTCTATCAAACTCAAAACAAAACCCGGGCGCAACATTCAAAATCTTACTCCCAGTTCACGAGAAAAAATAAACTCAAAAATATCTTTTTTTATTGCCAACTTAAAAACCAATAGACATAAATTACCTCCCATTGAGACATTTATTTTACGCATATAAATGTTAGAAAAAAAATTAAAAAGAAAGCTTGCTAAGCATACATGTCAACGTTTAGAATCACCTCTCAAGAATCACAAGAATACTAACCAATTTGGGAGGACTCTTATGAAGGGACGAATAGCCCGTATCTTCACATCATTCATTGATGTACCCGATGCAATCGCTGTTGCTATCTTCTTCTCCGGATGCAGCATACGGTGCAAAGGGTGCCAAAATAAAGACATCTGGGACCCTACCAGCGGGACTCTCATGTCTGACATCGAAGTTTTACAAAAAGTAAAAGACAATACACTGGCTGATTGCGTCGCTTTCTTGGGAGGGGAACCAACAGATCAGTTGCCCTTCTTGCTTGAGATGTGCTCACAAATAAAACAACACACAAAACTGCCTATAGCACTCTATACCGGCAGAGAATTTGAAGACCTGCCACAAGAATTGCTCGATCATTTATTTATGGTCGTTTGTGGACCATACAGAGAAGACCTTCAAAAAAAGGGGTGGCCTGCATCATCAAACCAACGTGTTTTTAAAAAAAAGGAGCTAACATGGGGAATATAAAAAATTACGCACAGTTTTCTGATGACTTCAAAGAACTCTATGCACAAACAAGCCAAGAGCTACTTAAACTGGAAGGTCTCTCAGAAACTCAACTTGATATGTCAAGCGCATCACATCGTTACTTTCAAGAAAGCGTTATTGATTTAACCATAGATAACAATGCCAACCATGCCCAAAACGAAAAATCATATGGCAATTATCTTTCTGAAATGGTCAAAAGCAACCAAAAACTTATTGGGTATAACGATTTATACGAAATACTCAAAACAGATCACGGACAAGAAAAAGCACAAAGCATCATGACTTCTCTATGGGATGGTGATTTATATTTTCATGATAGCACATCAATACAGTCACCATACTGCTGGGCAATGTCAGTCGAATTCTTACTTCGTCAGGGGAATTTTTGGGGACAATTACAATCACTTCCACCAAAAAAAAGACGCTCTTTTATTGACCAAGTAAAAGAAGTAACCATAGAAGTAGCACAAGAAGTAGCCGGCGCTGTTGCCATTGGCGACCTTATCGCCTGTTATTCATACTTCGTTAAAAAAGAAAATCTCGATTTACAAAATCCAGCAATACGCAAAAGCATTGAAGACGATTTCCAATCACTCGTTCACACACTTAATAAAAAACTAAGACCATCACACCAGTCTCCATTCACTAATATTTCAATTTTTGATCGACCTAATTTAGAAATTCTTTTTCAAGATTATATTTTTCCTGACGGCTCAAAGCCAGATTATGACACGATACAAGAAATACAAAAAATATTTTGCGACTGGTTCCATAAAGGCGACCCCGTCACAGATTTACCATACAGATTTCCCGTCGTAACACTTAACTTACGTGTCGACGACAATGGCCACGTCATAGACCAAGAATCGCTCGATTATTTTTCACAAATAAATTTAGATAAAGGCTGCTTTAATATCTATATCTCTTCAGGAAACAAAATAGCCAGCTGTTGTCGCTTAACTAATGACTTTGATTTAGCCGGCATAGACAGCTTTGGTAATGGAGGCTTGTCTCTTGGTTCTCACCGTGTTGTGACAATAAACATGGCTCGCCTGGGCAAACGCGCACAATCATATGAACACTTAGTAGAGCTCTTATATGAACAACTGGGCAAAGCAGAAAGCGCACTTGTCGCGCACAAAAAGTTGCTCGAAAAACGCAAGAAAGTAAATTTCTATCCATTCATGAGCCGAGGCATAATCTCAATGAGCCGTCTATTTAGTACTTTTGGATTAAACGGCATTTATGAATGTCTTGAACAACTAGGCTCTCCAATTACTACTGAAGCCGGTCAAAAATTAGCCATAGAGCTGCTTGCTCGTATAAAAAAATACGCAGCAGATTGCAGCAAAAAAGGCTACTCGCTATTTAATATTGAACAAGTTCCCGCAGAAAGCTTGGCCGTAAAATTAGCAGCCAAAGACAAAATCGTATACAACATGGATTACCAAGTTTATGCAAACCAATTTATCCCACTAACCATTAATTGCGACATTGTTGAACGCGTCAAAATGGACGGAGCTTTTTCTAAAGCTTTAACTGGTGGCGGCATTTCTCACTTAAACTTAGGAGAAAAGTTAACGCACAAAAATCAGATGAAAAAACTGATCGAACATGCGATTAAATACGGCTGCGAACACTTTGCGATAAATTATAATTATTGTCGCTGCGAGAATAATCACACAACAATAGCTGGCCAAGTTACAAATTGCCCACTATGTAACGCCCCAATAAAAGACTATCTCACGCGCGTTATTGGATACTTTACGCCTGTTTCTGCCTGGAGCCGTGAACGCCAAATAGAACACGCTGAACGTGTATTTAAAAAAGACGCGGGACTGGACGAGACCATGCAACCAGCAATTACACCTGAAACAGTACAAACAGCGCAAGTACCGTGTGAACCAGATCAAAAAAACAACCAAGCATCGCTATAAACATGCTCCCAAGCCTGGGGTTTTAACCCCAGGCTATAACAAACTTCAGGCCATCCGGCCTGATAAATAAAATCCAAAAATCAATTACACCTACTTTTTTGATCCAGCTTGAAGGGGGTTGAAAAAATCAAAACGCTTCTTAAAATAAGAAATACATATAACTTTTGAATAATTAAAATAAAACCGTAACCAGGGGGATATGTGAAAAAACTATACGCGCCATGGCGCCACGATTACGTAACCGGACTAGAAAAAAAGAAAGACAAAAAAGAATTAGTAAACGAGTGTATTTTTTGTGACCACTTTGCACAAAAAGATGACGCCCGAGTATTTATACTCAAGCGCCTAAAAAATTGTGGGATAATTATGAACTACTACCCGTATTCTGCGGGGCACGTCATGATAATCCCGTACAAGCACGTACAAACATTAACCCAACTGACACCTGAGATACGCGCAGAACTTATGGAAGCAACGAACTTATCTCTTGATATAATTACCCGCACGCTCAAATGCGAAGGCACAAATATTGGGCTTAATTTGGGCAAAGCAGGAGGAGGAGGAATTCAGGAACACTTACATATACATGTACTACCAAGATGGCTTGGCGATACCAATTTCATGGCTACTTTGGCCGAAACAACAATAATAAGCACGGACTTTCATGAAATATACAAAACGCTTAAAAATGCGTTTAATACGGGAGATTCTTTATGAAGAAAATACATGCAATACTCTGTGGCGCAACATTATGCACAAGCTTATGTTTAACACCAAAAATTCACGCTTTTTTATTTAATACTAACATAGAAAAAGAAATCGACGAATTTGACCAATTTTTTAAAGTACCAGAAATAAGCATTCAAGAAACAATGCAAAAAGAACATGAAAACTTACGCAAAAAGATCGAAAACTTTAATAAAAAAATCGAAGATATTTTCAATAATCAAAAAACAACTCATGAAAAAGATGGAGCTCCAGCAGCAAATCGAGTTATAGACGAAATAAATAAATTCTCACCAATATTACAAGAACAAAAAAAGACATTTGAAAATATCAAAAACAAAGAACAAGTCGCGTCAAAATACAAAATAGATATACAAGAAACAGACAAGAAAATCGAAATAAACATCTTCTTACCAGATTTCATAAAAGACGAAATCATAACAACCATCGAAGATAAAACAGAAAAAGAAACAAGCAATAAACGTCTTGTAATTACAGCAAAAAAAACGCAACAAAAAAAAGATAAAGAAAAAGAAACTCGCGTACTCTCGTACCAACAATTTTCAAGCTTCAAATCAATTAATGGACAAGAGCAATCGATACAATATAAAAATGGACAAGTACAAATATCTATAGACCTGCCTAAATATGCTGATGTCGATACTGATTATGAAATGGAATTTAAAGATCATAAACTCGTTATTAAGTTTTTAAAACTAACCAAAAAAGATAAAAAACGATTGTCATTCACAAACTAGCATATTTCGAAAAAGGAAACCTGAAATGAAAGAGCTCATGACATTATTTGGCAAAATTGAAACATCAAAATACGATGTGCAATTACAAGAAACAGACAAAAACATCGAAATACACGTATGCTTACCTGGATTTACAAAAAAAGATATCGCAACTGCTATCAAAGAATCTGGCGATAAAAAATGCCTCGTAATTAAAGCAAAAAAAGAAGACTCAACTAAAGAAAAGAAAGAAAAAAAAGACGCAAAAATCAAAACATATGAACAATACTCAAGCTATATATCTATTAACGGCCAAGAACAATATGTAAAATATGAAAACGGAGATGTAAGCATCATCGTTGATATCCCCAAAAATGCAGCTCTTGATAGCGGGTACACAATGGAACTCAAAAACGACAAGCTCGTTTTAAAAATAGCTAAAACACAAATAAAACTAGAAAAGAAGTCAGAAAAGAAACTAACGTTCACAAAGTAACGTAATTTTTAAATTTTTAAAATATATTAAAAAAGCCTGGGGTTAACCCCAGGCTTTTACACGCTTCGAGCTCTGCACGAGAATATCGCTCACAAAAAAGTTTTAATAATCAAACAAAAATTAATCCCAGGTCAATTTAAATTTGGGCAACGTTTTAAATAAGATCGCATTTTTAAGTCCAGATAGATTTGTAATCTTGCCGACCATAATAAAACCAATAAGCGCATTATCTTTTATAAAATAACGGTGATAATAATCCGGCCACTTTTTAGTGATGCTTGAAACACCAGAAGAGATATCTGAATACTGGGTTACATAACCACAAGATACAACTGGTATATCAAAAATCGTCGACATATTAATAATAAATGCGCCAGGATATTTTTGAGCAGTTCCCACCATATTAAGCGCAGCAATAGTACCCTGGATAATAGCGTCAGACCATAAAAAACTTTGTATATATTCGCCCGTTGCTAAATTTTTGATACGGCAAATGTCCCCGGCAGCATAAATATTTTTGCTACTTGTTTGCATATACTCATTTACACATAGCTCGTTATCAGAAATTTCAAGCCCAGCACTGCGCGCAAGCTCTATGTTTGTGCGACCACCAGTTGCAAAAATTACAAGATCTGTGGCTAATTCTTGGCCAGAATAAAGCTTAACGCCTGACACTTTATTATTGCACTCAAGAATTTCAGTCACGCATGTGTTTAATAAAAGCGTGACGCTTTTATTATTTAAATATTGCGCCGCTTGAGCATCAAGAATAGAGGGTAAAACGTGTGCCGCTTTTTCTATAATATTTATATTAATGGAAGAATTTGGCGTAAAACCTAAAAGCGCGTCGGCGCATTCTAAACCCGTAAGCCCAGCACCAATAATCGTAATATTCGAGACGAGATTTTGTTGCATGTAATTTTTAATATCACGCACATCACGCAGATCAAAAAATGGCATTACGCCATTAATATGTACCCCTGCAATATCAGGAATATACGCAGATTTACCAGTGCCTAAAAATAACGTATCGTAAGAAACCGTGCATATTATATTATTACTGTCTGTTACTATAAGTTCACGAGATTCAGGAATAATTTGTGTAACACGCGTATTAAGCATGAGTTCTATATTATTATCCTGAAAAAAACTATTATTTTTAAGATAAATCTGTTCTTGCGTGTACGTATCACACAAAAGATCTGCAAGTAAGCACCGGTTATACGGTAAATCTTGATCAGCACTAATACAAAGAATTTGTGATTTTCTATCAAGCTCACGCAGTTTAGTTAAAACACTAATACTCGCAGCCGAAGAACCAATAACAACATATTTTTTTAACATATTTTTTTATATCTCAAGACGCTTGTTTAATCAAAAGCATCGCAATAATTAACGCATAAATAACCATAGACTCAATAAATGCCAAAACAAGCAATGTAGCTCTAAAAATAGGCCCATAATTTGCCGGCTCACTCGCTATTTGATAACAACTTTTAGACGCAGCAAAGCCGATTCCAGCTGCTGAGCCCAAAGCTCCAAACCCAATTGTAGCAGCAGCTGTTATAAGTATTATCCCCTGAGAAAAATCCAGAAGAATAATATGCGAATAAATAATTAAAAGCGAAACCAACATAGAAAATATCATGGGCGTTTCGATAACCGCTTGAGTAACAAGCGTAAATGGGAAAACTTTTTCATATGCACGTTTATTAAGACCGATTGACGAACACGCCGCGTTTGCAAAAATCCCTTGGCCTATAGACGGCCCAATGCTACCAAGAGCAACCGCTAAAGCAGCTGCAAAATAACGCAAACTTTCATACACGGTCATAGATGGTGATATATTCATTTTAATTAAAAGAGAAACAATAAAAGCAAAAATAACTGGGGCTTCAATAATTGACTGCGTAAGTAACATAATTGTAATAATTTTTTGCGCAAAAAATGGTTGCCTGGATATCGCAAATGTCGCTGCTCTCACCACAAAACTTGATGCTATACTAATGCTTGCAGCTGCAGTACCAATAGCAAGCCCCATGCCCAATTCGCACAAAGCACTCGCCATAGTAGGCTCTTGCACGCTAAAAAGAACCATGAGAGACATAACAAGCGCTATAATTAAACCACTTTCTATTAAAGCCAGCCCGATAATAAGCGACTTAAATAAACTATCACCGCCAGTAGGTTGCCGTTCCATGGCTTCAAGCGTACTCAACCCCGCTATGCCCTGGGCAAGCCCGCCACCAACAACGCCGAGCATCATAGCCAAAGCAGCAGAAAAATAATGGAGAAAAACAGGCAAATTCATTAGATTTCCTCATGTTCATGTTTAACAGCATGCTCAGTACTATCATGACTACCAAGCCCCATAGAAAGATACACGGTCGTAAGCATGGTAAGCACAAATGCTTGTATAACTCCCTCAAAAATACCAAAAAACATTTGCGCAAACGGCAACAAATAAACTGCCGCTACGCTCCATTTAATAGCTGCACGTATTTTTTTATAACGCGAAAACAAATTATATTTTTCAGTAAACCAAGAAAAAATTAGCACGGCTATTACATAAAAAATAAAATAAAGAGCAAAATTTTCAAATACATTAACCATCATAGAAAATATAATCGAACCACCTAAAATATTACCAAAAAGTCGAAACGACATAGAAGCGATACGCGAAAGCTCTCCAACAATGTTAACTGGCATTAATAATAAAAACGGCTGCGCAAGATCTTTTAAAAAACCAAAAACACCGTGAGCTTTTATGATTTCATATTGAACATAAATAAAACTCGTCAGGCCGATAGCAAGCGTTGTATTCAAATCTTTTGTCGCCTCATCAAGCCCTGGGATTAACCCAATCAAGCAGCATGCAAGCGTGAAATAAAAGAGCGAAAGAATAAAAGCAAAATGATTATAGTTAAAAACAGGAAAAGATTCTTTGCATAAATCAATAAAAAAGCCAATAGCCGATTCAACAGAAACTAAACTATAATTCATATCACGATTTTTAATCGCCCGCCAGCCAATAAGAGACAAGATCAATAAAACAGCCATGGCTGCCCATGTGTAAATAAGTGTATCAATGTGAATCGTCCAAAAATCACCCGTCAGACCCAAAATTTTAAATGGCCTAATCGATTCATACTTAAAAATTTCGATATTCATATTTTACCCTTAAGTGCAAGTACGATATAAACCCAAAAACTTACACCAAAGAAAATAATACAGGTAACCACGCTTGTTTGCAGTTTAACCAAAAAGAAAACCAATAACCACAAAATGAAAACATATCGAAGTAAAAAAAACAAAACTGAACGAACCAGTGCGCGCTTTGCCTGGTTTTTGGCTAATTCTTGTGCTTCCCGTTCAATTTCTGGGCTCTCAAATTTTTGTTTTTGACCTAAAGACCCTGGATTTTGGGATAATCGCTGCTTAATACTGGCAACCAAAAAACCGGCATATAAAACACCAGCGAGTATTCCCAATAAAATCGACGGAAAATGGTCCTGTATAAAATTCATGTTTTTTGACCCGTTTTTGCCTGTTAAATAGGCTTTTTATAGAACAAGAAGTTATTAAAAAATACTAAACCCAACACCCCTGATATGCAAGCAAAATTATGAATATTTTTATATATTTCGATGCAATTCTTGTTTTTAGTGATTAAAAAAAATTATAATAGAATTAAAGGGGTGCGAGCAGGATTGCTTCTTTGTCAACACAACATAGATACATTTATTATTTAAGGGGGGCCTAGTCATGAAAGAATTACGAGCTATGTTTGGTTTTCTACTAGCGATTACCGTTGGATATCTTTACATCTACGATGGAAACTCTATACACGCATCACGGGCAGGAGCTCAAATCTCATT
Source organism: bacterium (assembly GCA_043822925.1). GTDB lineage: Bacteria > Babelota > Babeliae > Babelales > RVW-14 > JBDRBF01. The sequence goes on along the minus strand of JBDRBF010000009.1, from coordinate 2,764 downwards.
GCCAGCTACAGGCTCACGGGTGGCGCTTGGCAACTTGTTTAACTTAATAAACGCAAACAACCCAAATAAGTCATCAAACTTCCTCATCTGGTATAATGGCAGATGGCAAGGTGCCCAGACAATAGGCTGTGATGCTCAATACTATAAAGATAATGGCAATTTTATGGTAAAATTAATAAGCGACACCACACTTGTAAACTCTTTAATTCAAAACAAACAAATCAAAGCTACAGACAAAACAAAAGCACTCAGAGTATGGCTTTATTTTGAATTAAATATCGGTGGAAAAACACACAGATTTTATTTAAACGACCCAAACCCTGGTAAATACAAAAAAATTGGCCGCAAAACTATATATCCCGCAAAAAACATCATGAATAAATATAAATAAAAAAGCACATAAACTTTAACGAATTAAGGGCGACTTCTCAGTCGCCCTTAATTCGTTATTTTACTTGCCCAAACGTACCATCGTTTCAAAAACAGAATCAGGATTAAGCGACATAGAATCTATTCCAAGCTCAATTAAATAATCAGCAAACTCAGGATAATCTGATGGAGCCTGGCCACAAATACCAATTGTTCGCCCATTTCTATGAGCTCCTTCGATAGCCATCTTAAGCATTATTTTGACAGCCTCGTTGCGCTCATCAAACAAATCTGCAACTAAATTTGAATCACGATCAATAGCTAACGTTAATTGCGTTAAATCGTTAGAGCCTATCGAAAAGCCATCAAATATCTTAGAAAATTCATCTATTAATAAAACGTTAGATGGGATCTCACACATCATCACAATTTGTAAGCCGTTCTTGCCCTGCACAAGCCCGTGCTTCTTCATCTCTTCTATAACTCGCTTGCCTTCCCAAACCGTACGAACAAAGGGGATCATAAGTTTTACATTCACAAAACCCATCTCGTCACGCATCTTTTTCATCGCCGCACATTCAAGCGCAAATGCTTCTTGATACGCTGCGTGATAATAACGTGATGCACCACGAAAACCAATCATAGGGTTCTCTTCTTCTGGCTCAAAAAGATGCCCACTTACAAGTTTGCGATACTCGTTACTCTTAAAATCTGACATACGTATTATTACTGGATTAGGATAAAAAGCAGCGGCAATAGTTCCCGCTTCTTGCGCTAACTTATCAATAAAAAACTGTTTCTTATCTTCGTACTCGATCGTCAAATCTTCTACAATCACTTTCTCTTTTGGATCTGTTACTTTATCAAAATGCACGAGCGCCATTGGATGCACTTGAATACTCGTGTTAATAATAAATTCAAGACGAGCAAGCCCAACCCCTTTTACGGGCAAACTTACAACATTAAAAGCTTCATCAGGATTACCAATGTTTACCATAATTTTTGTACTTATTGGTTTTACACGTGAAACATCGATCTTTTTTATTTCAAAAGCAATCTGACCATCATATACAACGCCGACCTCGCCACTGCTACAATCGATCGTAATCTTTTGACCGTCTTTTATTTTTTCTGTTGCGTCCCCAGCACCAATAACTGCCGGAATACCGATTTCACGGCTCACAATAGCTGCATGGCACGTGCGCCCACCACGATTGGTTACTATACCCCCAGCTATACGCATAATTGGCTCCCAATCTGGGTCTGTCATATCTGTAACTAAAATTTCACCTGGCTTAAGCTGATCCATCGATTTTATTGAATCAAGAATTCGCGCCACTCCAGTTGCTATCTTTCTGCCAACGCTTTTGCCCTGCACAATAATTTTTTTCTTATCACTCAAGCTACCCTTAAATACATATTGTTCTAAAAACTGTTCTTTTTTTTGAGAGTGCACTGTTTCTGGCCGTGCCTGCAAAATATATAATTTCCCATCCCCACCATCTTTTGCCCACTCAATATCCATTGGACACCAAGAACCCCGTTTTTCTGTATAATGCTGCTCAATAATTAAAGCCTGTTTAGCCAGCTCTAATACTTCTTGATCTGTAAGAGAAAAATGTTTACGATCCCGGCGCGAAACATCAATATTTTCAGTTGGTTTTTGAGAGTCACTTGTGTATACCATTTTTTTTATTTTTGATCCCAAACGTTTTTTAAGTAGTGCCGGAAAACCCTGAGCAAGCGTTGGCTTATGCACATAAAATTCATCTGGATTAATAGCCCCCTGCACAACATTTTCACCAAGCCCATATGCCGAGTTAATAAAAATAACATCTTTAAAACCGCTTTCTGTATCGAGCGTAAACATAACGCCAGCACTAGCAAGATCAGAACGCACCATCTTTTGCACGCCAACAGACAATGCAACATCAAGGTGATCAAAGCCATGGCCCATACGATACGAAATTGCCCGATTGGTAAACAAAGACGCATACGCATCTTTACATGCACGCAACAGGTCCGACTGCCCTCGTATATTTAAAAACGTTTCTTGCTGGCCCGCAAAAGAAGCTTCAGGCAAATCTTCAGCCGTTGCCGAAGATCTAACAGCAACATCACAACGTGCACCGTATTTTTTTTCCATAATTTTATACGCTTGATAAATTTCCTGCTCTATTTCCTGTGGGAACATAGCTCCACGAATTAAAGAACGTACTTCATGCCCAACGCGCGCAAGGTCACGCACATCTTTCTTATTAAACTTACTTAACAATTCAGAAACCGGCTGAAAAAGACTGTTTTCCTGCATAAAGCACCGATACGCTTGGGCTGTAAGAGCAAAACCTGATGGAACCGTAACGCCCTTGCTTGAAAGATTCTTAATCATTTCACC
>JBDRBF010000008.1:0-89128 GCA_043822925.1 bacterium | reverse complement strand
CGATGGCAAGATATTTGCCGTCAGGTCTCCAGGCAACAGAAAAAAGATAAGAAGGCCCGTAATTTTTTTGGTTTGCAGCGGTGACGGTAAGTGGCGTGCTTGCTGAGGGATTAAAGTTGTAGACTTCAAGGTTTTTTGTAGTTGATTCTTGTCTATTCCCAACTGCAAGAAAGTTCCCGTCTGGGCTCCATTTTACTACCCACAATTCACTATTTCCTGTTGGCTGAATCGCGGCGCCAAGCGGTGTAAGACTTGAGCCGGTAAACCGATATACCTGAAATCTACCAGCGCTGCCTGTGTAATAGCCAACAGCTATATAATTTCCGCTGGGGTGCCAGTCAATAGAGTGTAGGTAGCTTGTGATTGTTACCGGGGTGGCGGCTGAAGTAAGCGTTGTTCCGTTAAATGTCCAGACGGCAAAGTTGGTTGTTCCGTCAGTTCCTGTGGCAAGATAGGTGCCGTTTGGACTCCATGATACAGCAGCGCACATTGCACCGAGTCTTTTTGTAACGATAGAAGTGAGATTTGAACCATCAAACGAGTAGACTCTCAGGTTATCTGCGTTGTTGTGCCATGCAACCGCAAGGTGTTTTCCGTTTGGGTGCCAGTCATAGTTGTTTATTTGAATGGTGCCGGTAATGCTCCAGCTCGTGTTTTCAAAAAAGTTTGTACCTAAGCATGTGTTTGCAAAAAATATGTTTATAAAAAGTGTGAATAGTGTGATGAGGGTACTCGTGGCGATATGTGCTGGGAACAAGTTCTTCTTCATATATACTCTCCTTCTAGGGTTAATTCAGCCGTCGCCCCATCCTACGCCCTACGTGGCTACGGACGGCAGGCAGGTGGCTATGGCGGACAAGAACTCTAGTTTATATAAAATATCATGCTATTAAGCATGATGAATGTTAAATCGTTGCCTTTTTCCAACGTTCTCGAGCGAAAATACGATGTTTTTTTTCTTTGGTTCAACTCGAGGCATTTTTAGTTATATCAGAGAATTTGGGAGGCATCTAGAAAATAAGATTTGGGCATGAGTAAGGCGATGCCACAGGTGGGCATTTATGTATGTTCTTAATTACAGGTTGAGAATTGCTAATAAAGGCCTTTGATAAAGGTTTTTTTGCTGCTAAGCTGGTTTTTGTGTTTGCATATTATGCGTGTAAATAGAAGGGTTCTTGGGGGATCTTTAGGTTTGCAATTTATGGGTCTTGATATTTGGTGGGTACGATGTTAATAAAAAAACGAACATATATTTTTATATATTTATTTTTGAGCATGTCTTTTGGCATGTGCGCACAGCTTGAGCAGCAGATTATTTTATCTGGTGTTAATGTGTCTGAAGATAATTTGGGTAAAATGTCTGAAGAAATAGAGCAAATAGTGCAGGCATATGCAAGCGATCAGGCGATTGAAAAATATGAAGCGCTTGGCCAAAAATATACGGAACAAGAATTTATTGATTCAGTTTTATATCCAGATAAAAAAAGGCTTGAAGAACTTAAAGCTTTTGGTGATAGTTTAATCGTAGAAATCCCGGTACAAGAATGGTTTGGAGATAGTGTCCCGCGCATAGGCGTTTATAATAAAGATTTGTTTGAGCTTTTATTTGCTGGTGCTGGTTGGGCGCTTGACCATTATTTATATAAAAAATTACAGACATATTTTGTTGATGTAATAACGCAGCGTATTATTGTTGCGCGTGACAAGCTATTGCCGTTGCTTGCTGCGTCCAGCCAACCATTGGCCAATGCGGAATCAAGTGGCGACCAAAAGCCTCGTATTTGTTGTTCTGAATTTGATTCCCAGGTTTCGCAGGAAGTTACGCTGGGCATGGCAGGATTCGGTCTAAATAATCCTGATATATTACTTGAGGCAGAGCTGCGTAATCTGGCTCATATGCGTTGGGCTGATTTGATTGATCAACGTTTTTGTAATCCGTTTGCGACCTATTTTGTAGCTGATATTATTACTCAGGCTCTGAGATATCGATGGTTATCGAGTGAAAAAGATCGGGTTGGTCTTTTTGGCTTTTTACACAAAGTGGTTCAAAACGCCAGTGGTTTACAACCTCAGAGTTTGCAGGGGGAGCCAATAGCTCTCTCGAGTTTGGTTGATGTCCCGTGGCTATTTCAGTTGCCGGTGAATAACGCAACGACAAATGTTTTAGAAACCGTTAATAGCTTTTTGGTTCAGTATGGTTTTTTTGATACACAGATGTCGCGTTTTTTACGGCATAAAGCGATTAATTTTGTGCGCCAAGTTACGGTAAATATGTTGTTTGTGGCGTGGTTTAACCATTATATTATGTCGGTTATTTGTTCTCGAAGCATCGTAAAATATAAAGATGAATTTAAAGAGTTATTGCTTGCTCAGCGCGATCAGGATGATAATGCACAAGAAAATTTACGCGAATTTGTGCAAGAAACGTGTGGTATGTCTTGTGGGTTGTGGAAAGAACTGAGAAATCAAAAACTTGCTGAGTGGCAGTTGTATTATAACGTTTTGGTTATGGTGCCTATGTGTTATAAAATCGGGCAGATAGCATATAAGATTTATGTTGCGTCTGATGTACAGAACGAGAATAAAATAGTGTGCAATGTGGATAAAGTGAGCAGATAAGTAAGATTTAAGTTTTTAGTAAATTGTGGGTACGGGGTATCGTTTAAATTTGGGGATTTTTATGATTAAGATATTTGGTTTTTTAACACGTGTGTTTATTGTGTTAGTATTTTATTTTTGTGGTGTAAGCAGTGCTTTTTCTGTTTCTGGAAATAATGGAGTACAAGCGCTTGGCGATATGAAAATTAATGTCGCAGGGTTAGATATTAATGCAAGCGATATGGTGCAGGGCTTTACTGAGGTGATTGACGAGGCCCATAAAGCTGGCTATGAACATGATTTACAAATTATGTCGGCAATAAAGAAGTATGAAAGTGAATTGAGCCGTATAGGTCAGGAACGTATTGTGCTTGCACAAGCTAAAGATAACGGACAAGTAAATACGGCTGAGTATGAGCAAAAAAATAAATTATATGATCAGGATAGTAAGCGGCTTGAGGATAAAATCGCACGGTTGCAAAAAGATCATGATAAGCTTGTTGCCCGTGGTGATAAAATTGGTGACGGCGTGCAAACAATATTGGTTAAGGGTTTTGATGTTGTTACTGATATTTATAAAGATGAAAAAACACGTAAAACAGCTATCGCGACGGCAGCAGCCAAAGCAGCAGCAGGGCAGGCTGAAAAAAACAAGGGTGATTTTGCACGTTTTCAGTTAATGATTGAGAGCTTTTCTGATTCTTCAAAGCTTACTAAAGCAGCTTTGTTTGCAACGCTAACAGCAGTCGGTATGACCGGCGCTTATTATGGGGCTAAGCTTGCGCTTGCACAGTTAGAAGCTTATTTGGGCAAGCCAACGCTGGTACGCGAATCATCACGTACGGGGCTATCTGGGTGGCTTAAAAATTTACTTTTTCCTGTAGAACAGATACGTAAATTAGAAGATATTGTTGTGTCGCCTGATATAGCTTTGGCGATGCAGTATCTAGCGACGGATATTGTTGAAGCAAAAAATTACGGGCTGCCCTATCAAAATGCGTTATTTTACGGTCCTCCTGGAACCGGTAAAACAGAAATGGCAAAAACGCTCGCGTATCTTTCTGGAATGGATTATGCGATATTTTCTGGTGCAGATTTTGCGCAGTTTAAGAATGGTGAAGATGTTACGGAGTTGCGCGCATTATTTGATTGGGCTGGTCAGAGTAAAAAAGGCCTGATTTTATTTATCGACGAAGCTGATGCTTGTTTTAAAGACCGTGCAAAGTTAAGTAAAGAAGAAGTTGATTTGGTGAACTCTTTCTTGTCTCAGACGGGAACTAGTTCAGACAAGTTTATGATTATTTTGGCAACAAACTATAAAGATACTCTTGATTCAGCAGTTTTGAGCCGTATTCATAAGCAGGTGCCATTTGAGTTGCCTGCCCAAGCTGAGCGATTTAAGATTTTAAAGCTTAAGATGGGTAAGTATATTGAGAATGATGCGCGAACATATGTAAAAGATGGGGTTGCTATAAATGCTTCTTTAACGATAGATCCTGCGGTTACAGATAGTTATCTCGAACAGATTGCGGAAAAAACAGACGGTTTTTCTGGTCGTGATTTAGATTATTCTGTAGCAGAGATGCGTTTACGGGCGTATCGTTCAGGTGCCAATATTTTGACAAAAGATATTGTAGAGTACGTAATTAACGAGAAAATTAAGCAGGTTAAAAAAGCGTAAAACTTGTTCTCGATAGATTTTTTGCTTTTTTACTAAGATCGGCGCTCATTTTTTAATTTGTTACAAACTGAAAAATTCTTATTTTTGCGCATTTTTTATAGAATATACTGGCAAAAAAGGGCAAAAAGAGTGAAAAGCTGGTTTGGGTGAGTGTATTGTAGATAAAGCTATCTTAGGCGAATTGACAAATAAGTAAAATAATTTACAATATGAAAGAGCGTCATAGTTTCAGAAGTGTATTTGTTTTATTTCAAAGGGAATATGATTATGAAAAAGATATTATTACTTGCAGGCGTATGCTTGTTTGCGTTAAATGTTGTTAACGCGTGTGATTCTTGTCCTAGTGCTCAAGAAGAAACAGCGGTTGTTGCACAAGCTCCAGTAGTACAAGAAGCAGTACAAGCAGAAGCAAAAGCTGAAGTTGTTGTAGCAGCTAATGAAGTCAAAGAAGACATTGTAGCAAAAGAAGATACAAAAGACGTAACAACAGCAGATGTAGCAAAAGATTTAGAAAAAGCATTTGCTGAATTAGAAAAAGATTCAAAAGAAGATACAAAAACTGCATAAGTATTTGTTCTAGTTTTTAAGAACGTTATAAAAAGCTCCCGACAAACTCCGGTTTGTCGGGGGTTTTTTTGTTTTGTTAAAGCTGCTAGAATAGTGTGCAGTCTAAGTCAGATTTTTATGCACATTATGTACATGCTGAAAGGGGAAAAATTTATGCAACGCTTGAAACGTACCGTTGAGTGTGGACTTGTATCCAGCGAACTTTTGGGTCAACAGGTATCTGTTGCTGGGTGGGTTCATAGTAGACGAGATCATGGAGGTGTTATTTTTATCGATTTGCGCGATAGAAGTGGCATTGTCCAGCTGGTGTTTATGCCAGAAGAGCTTGATAGCGTTGTGATGGATAGTGCGCGTGCTTTACGGTCAGAGTATGTGATTGTGGCTCAAGGGGTGTTGCAAAATCGTGCATCTGGCATGATAAATCCTAAAATGCCTACAGGAGAGTTTGAAGTAATTATTAAAGAATTTACGCTTTTTTCGGCTTGCAAACCGTTGCCGTTTCAGATTGATGCTCCTGAGCATGTGTCAGAAGATTTACGCTTAAAATATCGTTATTTAGACTTGCGGCGTCCGGTTATGCAGCAAAATTTAAAATTAAGACATGATGTTATCTTTTGTATACGTGAGTTTTTAAATAAAAAGGGTTTCTGGGAGATAGAAACGCCTATCTTGTCTAAGAGTACTCCAGAAGGCGCACGCGACTTCTTGGTGCCATCTCGTTTGGCTGCGGGTATGTTTTATGCACTACCACAATCTCCACAAATTTATAAGCAATTATTAATGTGTTCTGGCTTAGAGAAATACTTCCAGATTGCTCGATGCTTTCGTGATGAAAATTTGCGTGCTGACCGCCAGCCTGAGTTTACGCAGCTTGATTTAGAAATGTCGTTTGTAGACGAGAACGATATTTTTTCTGTATGCGAAGAAATGATGGCTCAGGTTATGAAAAAAATATTAAACGTGAACTTAGGGCTGCCGTTTAAGCGTTACGCGTATGACGATGTCATGAGTAAGTATGGTTCAGATAAGCCTGATTTGCGCTTTGATATGCGCATTCAGGATTTAACTAATTTATTTAATAAAATTGAGCTTCCTGCGTTTTTAAAAACTATTCTTGAAAATAACGGTAAGTTCGGTGCTTTATGCGTTAAAAATAAAAAGTTTAGTAGGGCGCAGCTTGATGGGTGGGTAGAAAAAGTTACCAAAGAATATGGTGCTCAGGGGCTTATTTATATCACGTTTGATGCTGCCCCGTCTTGTCATCCTGGACTTGATCCAGGATCTATCCCTTGCCCTTCTCATAAGGGGCCTATTTCAAAGTTCTTACCAACAGACTTTTTTGCACAAGCTCAGCGTTTAATCCCTGATTTGACGACCAGTGACATGTTATTTGTTGTTGCTGGCCAGTATAAGCAAGCGTGGGATATTTTGGGTAAATTGCGCTTAGAACTGGGTAAAGATCTTAATTTAATTGATAAAACGAGACATGAATTATTCTGGGTAACAGATTTTCCATTATTTGAATGGGACCAAGATGCTAAGCAGTGGCAATCTGCTCATAACCCTTTTACGGCACCTCAAGATGGCTGGGAAGAGCTTGAAGATCTTGGTCACGTTAAATCCCGTTCTTATGATTTGGTTTGGAACGGCTGTGAACTGATTAGTGGCGCCATTCGTATTCATGACTCAGTTGTACAGCAAAAAATATTCGATATTTTGGGGATATCTCAGGAGGCAGCTCAAAATAGATTCGGGTATTTACTTGAGGCTCAAAGATTTGGTTATCCACCAGAAGGTGGCTTTGGTCTTGGGATTGATCGTTTTGTTATGAAGCTTGCTGGACATGATACGATTCGTGACGTTATTGCGTTTCCAAAGACAACAAAGGGTTCTTGTCTTATGATGGAAACGCCTTCTGATGTAGAACAAGAACAGCTTAATGATTTGCGTATAAAAGTTGTTGAAAAAGATTAACTTCCTACGCGCTTTGATTGTTGGGGTAATGTTTTGATGGGGTCGGTTTTGGTCGGCCCCTTTTTTATGGCGCGGTGATATTATGGATGAAATTTTTGTTATATAATCAAGTTGCTTATTTTCTTGCTACGTTGTAGGTTTTGACAAGTTCTTGTCGTTTTGTGTGTATATTTTGTATGTTTGTCATTAGTGTTCTGTTGAGCAATGTTTCTTTAAAGGAGAGGATGTTGTATGAAACACCTGTTTGGCAAAGTTTTACTGTCATGTGGGCTGGTATTAGTTATAGGAAGTTATAGCTTTGGAGATTGTTTTTGTGCTCAAGATCAGGTTGAGAGTACTCGTAAGTTTAATAAAGCGAAATTCTTTAGTAGTTTAGCAAAAGTTTTAGATAAAGTTGGCCAAGCGGCAGTTTCATCGCCTAAGACGAAAGAAGAAGACCAAATACAAAAGATAGAAGCGGTTGCGGCTGTTCTTGATTTTGTTGGTGTTGTATCTGGTGATCAGCAAGAACCGGTAAATACTGGGGAAAAAGATACGGGACAAAAAAAACAAACACGTTCATGTGATATGATAATTTCATCAGATCTTCTTGAAACTGTTTTTTGTGCATTACGTGTAAGCCTTGAGGCAAATATAGATGTCGTTGCGGATTTAGTACGGTCGTCTTTAAATATAGCTCAAACAGTGCAAAATAATGTCTTTTTGACTCGTGGAGTTGTTGATTCTATGGTAACGGTACAAAATTCATCTAAAGATTCGACTAAAGATTCGACTAAGGTAATTGTTGCGCTTGTGACCGTTATTTGGAAATTGATCCAAGAAATTATGACTCAAGAGAATATTAGCGAGTACTTAAGTAATCAGGTAACAGAGATTATAAATTATGTTTATGGGCATTTGGTGGCCGATATTACGCAAGATGCGCAGGCGGTAGTAGATCAAATGCCAGCAGATTCGGCAGTTGCTATGCAGGGTGCTTTTGTTGGAAATATTGTTGCGAGTTTTGTAGCTGTTAATAGTGAAAAATAGCGTAAAGCATGGTACAGTTACGTTATGAAGATAGTGAATAAGAATTTAAAAAAAACGTTTAGCGTTCGATTTTTTGCTGGTGGCACGCTTGTTAATGAGCGTGTCCCGGCATTTTTTTTACTTAAGTTTTTGTATTTTAGTCGTATTGGCAAGATAGTACGTTTTTTTCTGACGGGTCGCTGGCTTAGTAAGCTTTATGGGTTTTATCAAGATTCACGTTTAAGCGCGAGAAATATAAAAGCATTTGTGCAAAAGCATGAAATAAACATGTCAGACTTTGAGCGGCCCATAGACCAGTATAAATCGTTTAACGACTTTTTTACGCGCAAACTTAAAGTAGGGGCTCGGTCTATCGATATGCGGCCAGAAGTTGTTGTTGCTCCTGCAGATTCAAAAGTTTTTGCCGTTAGTAATTTATCTTTAGACGATACGTTTTTGGTTAAAAATAAACGTTTTAATTTGGAACGTTTTTTGGGGAGTAAGCAATTAGCTCAAAGTTATCAGGATGGTTGCTGTATGGTTTTTAGATTGGCCCCTCCTGATTACCATAGGTTTCATTTTTGTGTTTCTTGTGTGCCAGCTCCTGCCCGTATTATTGCAGGAAAGTATGAGTCTGTGAACCCAGTAGCATATGCAGCCGGTGTTCAGTCGTTAATAGAAAACGAGCGACATATAATAGAGCTTAAAAAAACGCCATTTGGTGATATTCTAATGGTTCCGGTGGGGGCTTTGTTTGTTGGACGTATTGTTGAAACTTATAAAGCTGATATTCTGTATGAAAAAGGGACTGAAGCGGGGTATTTTGCATGTGGTGGGTCGACGATTGTATTGCTTTTCAAAAAAGGTCAAGTTACTGTGCGGTCTGATATTTATGCAAATTCTTTATCTGGTTTTGAGACTGCGGTGAAATGTGGCCAAATTATTACGTTATAAGAAAGATTGAGCATGAAAATATATCCATCGTTAATATCGTCAAATGTTCTTGAGTTAAAGCATACTATTACGTTGCTTGATGAGCATTGTGATGGGTATCATCTTGATGTTATGGATGATCATTTTGTTCCTAACTTGACCTGGGGCCCAGTATTTATAAATGCAATTGCTGCAACTACAGGTTTGCCTGTTCAGGTGCATCTTATGGTAGATAATCCCGTTCTTTGGATAGATCGGCTTAAGCTAACGAGTCGTGATACGTTTATTTTTCATATAGAGTCTGTGAAAGATAGTCTTGCTGCAAAAGATATTATAGAAAAAGTTCGTGAAAAAGATATGAATGTGGGAATAGCGCTTAATCCAAAAACCAGTGTTGATGCGATAAAAGATATTGTGCCATTAGTTGATAAAGTTTTGGTTATGTCGGTAGAACCTGGGTTTTCTGGGCAGGCTTTTATCCCTGAAGTAATGCATAAAGTCGAGCAATTGTGCGCTATGCGAGATTTGCAAAGATTGTCATTTTTGATTTGTATGGATGGTGGCGTTGGGTATAATAATATTACGCAGTTAGCTGAGGCTGGTGTTGATATTGTTGCGGTTGCTTCAGCTATATTTTCTCGTAAAGATATTGTATGTGCTTTAAAAGATCTTTATAGTTCGAATTAAGAAGAAATTAGGCTTAGATCCCAGATCAAGTCTGGGATGACAACTAAGAAAAAATTAAGAAAAAATTAGAGAGGGTCTTGTGAGCGCAAAGCATGTAATGCACAAATATAGAGTTGGTGTGTTAATGGGCGGACGGTCTATTGAACGTGAAGTTTCACTAAATTCCGGGCGAACAATCTGTGACCATCTGGATACGAATAAGTATGACATTATCCCCCTTTTTCAAGACGAAGATGGGCAAATATATTTACTCCCTTGGCGTTTTTTGCATCGGGGGAAAATTGCAGATTTTCAGAGTCGTTTAGATGGTGAAGCGCAACGGCTTACATGGGATGCGTTAAAAGAAGCAGTCGATTTTGTGTATATAGCTGTTCATGGACGTTATGGCGAAGATGGAACGCTTCAGGGCATGTTGGAAATTTTAGGGATCCCCTATTTGGGGGCTAAAGTTTTGGGCAGTGCTTTGGCGATGGACAAAGCCTTTCAAAAAGAGGTTCTTAACGTTCATAATATTCGTGTTCCTGCTGGTGTTGTTGTTAAAGCGAGTGAAATGCAAAATATAACAAGTCAGCAAGTAATCGAACGCTTAAGTGCCGTTAACGTTTCTTTCCCTTATATCGTAAAACCTGCACACGAGGGCTCAAGTTTGGGCATTAGTGTTTCACATGATGCAACTGATCTTTTGTCTGCAATACATGCAGCATCAAGAGCTGATAATAGTTATGTTCAGGATGTAATTGTTGAAGAAAAAGTCGATGGTCTAGAGTTTGTATGTGTATCGTTGCAAAAGCATCAAGATGCATATAATCCAGTTACGGGAACGGGGCAAGACGAATGGTTTTCTTTTCCTATTACAGAAGTTGTAAAAGAATCTGATTCAGAGTTCTATGATTATGATCAAAAATATATGCCGGGCCGTGCGCTTAAGATTACGCCTGCTCGTTGTAGTAAAAAAGATCAGGCAAAAATTATTGATGTTTGTGAGCAGGTTGCAAAAGTTTTAGGGTTAGCGACTATTTCGCGGACTGATGGTTTTTTAACCAAAGATGGTGAAGTTGTTATTATTGATCCTAATTCACTTACAGGCATGGGGCCTGCAACGTTTTTGTTTCACCAAGCTGCAGAAGTTGGCATGAGCCATACACAGTTGATTAATTTCTTGATTGAACATGAACTTGCGCGCTATGGTCTGGCGACAGTAATTGGAAAAAAAGAGAGTGGGGCTGGTATGTCGGGTGTGAATGGTTCTGACGTAAAAAAAATACGCGTAGCAGTGTTGCTTGGTGGCGATACAAACGAACGTGAGATATCGCTTGAGTCTGGACGTAACGTTTGTTATAAATTATCACCAGAAAAATATGATGTTACGCCAGTATTTGTTAAGCACGACATGAAATTATTTAAGCTTACGCAAAAATATTTGATTAAAAATTCGACAGGGATTATAGCAGAGCTTGTTTCCGAATTACCTGATAGTGCTCTTGAGTGGGCAGATTTGCCAAAAAATTATGATTTTGTGTTTATTGCTCTTCATGGTGGTAAAGGTGAGGGTGGAGCGGTTCAGGGGGCTCTTGAGATGCTTGGTTTGCCATATAATGGCTCTGGGGTTTTAGCCAGCGCTTTGTGTATGGATAAGAACAAAACAAACACGTTTTTGAGAGCTAAAGGCTTTGATGTACCACAATCTATACTTATTTCCAAATCTATTTTGAGTAAAAAAACAGAACAAGAACAAGAAGCTTATTTAAGTGAGCGTTTGAGTGGGGTTCTTAACTTCCCGCTCGTTGTAAAACCTCATGATGATGGTTGTAGTATGTTTGTACAAAAAGTACAGAATACGCAGGAGCTTATTGCTGCATGTAATGCGATATTTGATGCAGGAAAATCTGTTGCTATGCTTGAAGAACTTATTATTGGTATGGAACTAACTTGTGGCGCTTACGGTAACGATATTGTTACTGTATTGCCGCCATCTCAGGCTGTTGCACAGGCAGGGGTACTTTCTATCAGAGAAAAGTTTTTACCAGGAGCTGGGTCTAATATTACGCCAGCGCCTCTTGGTGAAGAACAAATTTCTCTTGTTCAGGATGCTATCGGTGGCGTATACAAAACGATTGACTGTAAAGGCTACGTTCGTATTGATTGCTTTTATCAAAGCGCTCTTGAGAGTCCTACGGGCAAACAGCGAGTTGTTATTTTGGAAATAAACTCTTTGCCTGCATTAACGCCCGCAACGTGCTTATTTCATCAAGCGGCTGAAGTTGGAATACGTCCTATGGAGTTTATTGATATTATTGTCCAATTAGGTTTTCAGAATCATGCAAAAAAAGATATTGCGCCAGTGCAAAATATTAATATAAATGCTCCAGAGACTTCGGTGATTATTGATGAGCGAGAGAAGCAGTCTGTTATTGGGTAATATTAAAAAATCAAAAAATATTATAATTGGGCTGATATTTTTTTAATATCAGCCCAATTCTTTTTTTTAGATCTTAATTTAAAAATTTTACCTATCGATTTGTTCTTGGGCTTGTCTTACGAAGCTACGAGCCGAAGGCCAAGAGCACAGGATGAAATCCCCCGGGTGTAGTTTTGGCTTAGATGAATCAACCATCGGAAAAGGGGATAGATTATAAATTATATCTTGTTAAAGTAATTAAAGAGCATGGAGTCAAGCGTATTATTTAGAGTTTTTTAACATGTCTTTTATAGAGGGAGAAGTGAGATGAGAGTTATGAAGAGTTTTTTTACTGGTAGTGCGGTGTTTATAGTTGTTTTTGTTTGTAATTGTTACGTTTATGGAGTGACGGTTAAATATAATGTGCCGATTATGTTTAAATCTAAAAAATTTAGTGATAAATCTTTATGGGTGCATGCATCTAGTCGAAATATTAAAAATAATAAAACGCTTGATGTTGGGGATTGGAGTAAGGGGAGATCTGTAAGTAGAGACAAGTATGTTGCAGCGCCAGAGAATCATCATGAAATTTTGGTTGGGATGGATTTGCCGGCAAATTTGCTTGATAAAAGTGGTAACCAAATATTTGTTGTTCAATCTGTTGATGACCCTAAAAAAATGGGGGATGTTTTGTATGGTGATAAGATAAAAATAGTATCGTATTATTCTGGCGCTGGAAAAAATGGGATAGCGGCAGAAGCGGGTTTTCAAGAGAAATCACGCGTTTTGTGGGTTCATTATCCAGCTCGTCTTTATCCAAATTTTAGTGAGATTGTTGTTTCAGACCCAGGTTTTCTTGAAACTCAAACATCAAAAGCGCATTTTGCGTTTATGGGATTAATAAAAATTAATGGGACGCCTATTGATGATGGGGATGTTTTGTATATCAAGAGTTTATCGGGCGATGAATTTTCTGATGGGACATGTCTTTGGGCTTTTGATTCTTCCAGGTGGGGAACCGGTTTTGGCGAGATTTTATTACATCGTGGCGATGTGCGTGAGATGGATAATGGGAAGTTTGAAATTCGTGTGATTCAAAAAGATGATTTGATTCCTGATGGAAAAGTGGCCTATGACAAAATTATGGGTGTTTTAAATCAAAAAAAAGAGCCTGTTATCGCACCTGTTATCGCACCTGTTATAGCATCTGTGCCTGTGAAAGCCCTGTCTGATAAAGAGCTTAAAAAACGATGGGATAAATATTATAGCGATCGTAAAAAATTAGACGAACAAAAAGAAGCTTTTAAGCAAAGTCTTGCTCGCTAATCTTAAGTATTTTTAAAGTATTTATTTGTAATAAAAAGGGGCATGTCAAAAGCATGTCTCTTTTTATTATGTATAAGCTGTTGCTCCAGTTGGTCCGAAATTGCTACAATACAAAAAGAGGGTTAGAGTTTTGAAGTGTTTGTACAGGGGTAGGGGGGCAGACGATGACTATAAAATTACTTTTACAAAAGCTTTTTTCTCAAAAATTAGCATGTTTTTTAGCTGTAGGTGCATTTATTTTTGTACAGCAGGTTTTTGCTGAGAACGTGTTTTTTTTTCCTGTGTCTGGCCAGAATCTTGGCTTAGATCAGCAAGATGTTGTTAAACGGTTAGTTGCGCAGTCTCAGGCTGACGACCAATTTAATTGGGATCTTATTATGGGGACAGTTTCTGCGCCTTCGGCGCCGGCTCCAACACAAACGGATCCTATACCGGCAGCTGCGACGGTTGATCAATCTCAATATGTAGTTCCAGCACAGGATCAAGAGCCGTACGCTCCAGTTCAAGCTCCAACTCAAGCCCCGATAGATCAGGTTCAATCAGTGATGCCACAAGCTCAGCCAGTGTATGAATCAGGTCCTGTTCAGCTACAACCTGTTCAAACTCAAGTTGTTCCGGCCCAAGTTGCGCCAGTTCAGGTTATTTCAGTTGCGCCTCAAACGATAGGCACGCCTGCGCCTGCAAAAGCGCCAGTAAAAAAAACAGTTAAAAAAGTAGTGAAAAAAGTAGTAAGAAAGAAAGCACGGCAATCTCCTCAGGTGCAACCAGCGCAGCAGGTAAATCAGTTGCAACAGGCAAAAATTGCGTTACAAAAGGCGCAACAACAGGTGCAAGCGCTGGAAAAACAGAAAACGGAACAAAAAAAGAAACAAGAAGACTTTAGAGTAAAAAAACAAGAGAAAAGAAAGCCGGGAGTGCATTGGAAAACTGCTCCTAAAAAACCTAAGAAAACAAAAAGAGCAGTGAGAGCACGATCTAAAGTTATTAGTCGGTTTAAAAAAACGCACAGAGTTCCTAAAAAACCGGGGACAACTAAAATTATTGAAAATCCGGGTGCGAATATTAAGCAACAAACCGAGCCTTTGGTGCCAGCGAATGTTCCTACACAGGTAAATTATCCAGGCTCTATTCCAACAGCTTGATAGAGTTAGTTATGAACAATAAACATGCTGCTTGAGATTTTTACTGTTTTTATTTCTTGTAAGAGATTATGTAAGCAATTAAGTGATGTCGATTTTAAAAAAATGTGACGTATTTCTGTTTTTTGTATTTTGTATACTTGGGGTTGAGCGGGGCCGAGCACGGTTACAGATATATTTTTTTTCTGTATTATTACGTTAAGCTTTTGAGCTATAAGAGCAGCATCTTGTTGTACTGTGATTGCTCTTTTGTGATGTAATTCAAGACAAATAAGTAAGCAAAATGGGGGATAAAGTATTTGTTCACGTTGGCTTAATTCGAGCTTTGTGAATTCGATGTATTTTTGTTCACATACAAAATCAAAAATTGGATTTTCTTGCATGAGTTGGATAATTACTTTGCTTTCTTGATGTAAGCGTCCTGCACGTCCAGCTACTTGAATGAGTTCTTGGAGCGTTGTTTCAGCGGCATTATATTGAGGCATATTGAGGGTTAAGTCTCCCCACAAAATACCTACGAGTGTTACATTGGGAAAATGGTATCCCTTGGTGATACTTTTTGTGCCAATAAGAATATCGATGTGGCCGTCTTTAAAATTTTGTGCAGTTTGTTGCCACGTACGTTTTTTACTTGTTGTATCCAGATCTGCTCGTTCTATGCGCGCATAGGGAAAAATTTTTTTAAATAAAGATACTGCTTGTTGTGTGCCTATGCCTTTTTTTAAAAATTCTTGGTTGGATGCTTTGCATTCAGGGCAATTTTTTGGCAGACTTTTTTTATGATCACAATAATGGCAGCGTAAAATATCTTGATCTAGCCCGTTTTCTTGGTAGGTATGTAATGTCAGGCTTACCGAGCAATTTGGACACTGAAAGATAAACGTGCATTGTTTACATTGAACAAAAAAACTGTAGCCTCGTCTATTTATATAGATAATGGCTTGTTTTTTTTGGGCTAGACATGTTTTTATTTCGGTTTCAAGTTCGTGCGAGAGCCAAAAACAGGGCCCTCTTTTTTTTGATTTATCAGTAAGTAAAACTTTTTTTATTGTTGGGAAATTTCCTATAAATCTATTTTTGAGTTGAAAGAATTTCCAGCGTTTATGGTCTACGTTATAGAGTGACGTGAGTGATGGCGTTGCTGATCCCAGTAAAATAGGAATATTGTACAAGTAGGCGCGCCACAAGGCTGCGTGTTTACTGTTTATTTTTGGGTGTTTTTTTTCTTGAAATCCAACTTCGTGTTCTTCGTCAATAATAATAAGTCCCAGGTTTTGTATCGGGAGTAATATTGGTAAGTGGACACCTATTATTAATATCGGCTTATTTACGAGTAAATTTTTCCAAAGTGTTTTTTTTTCAGATATTTTTGTCGCGCTGTGAAAACTGTGAATAGTTACTGTCGGGAGTTGGACTGAGAGTAAATGTTCGAATTGCATGCTCAGCGTGACTTCTGGCAATAATAGTATCGCTGTTTTGTTTTGCTCGATACATGCGAGTATTAATTTTTTATAAATTTCTGTTTTACCAGATCCGGTAACTCCATGTAAAAGCGTCGGCGAGTAACGTGGTTTTGTTATGAGGGGCAAAAGCGCATCAACAACTATTTGTTGTTCTTGCGTGAGCGATACGTCTATTTTTTTTATTTTAGGTTCTGATTCTAAAAGAGCAGCATCTTCAGGCTCAGGTTCTTGTTTTTTTGTACTTAAAAAATTTTGAACTCTTTGATAAAACTGTAACGGGTTTGTGAAATAAAATTGTGCTATTTTCTCAATAAACGCATTATAGGCGAGATCTTTTGGGAATGGGTGTAAGTCTATAATTTCTTTAATATCAAAGAGCATCGAGCTATCAAGTTTTTCTTGGTGTGATAGAACTATAGCAGACGTGACCCTGTTTCTGAGTGGGACAAGAACAAGTTTGCCAATTAGGTTTAAGCCTGCGATTTTTTCTGGAATTTTGTAGGTGAGTGTTTTTGTGAATCCATTTAATAATTGTACTTGTGCGAACATTTTTTTAGTAACCCCCTACGGTTTTTTATTGATCAGCGCTTGCGTATTCTGGCGCATGAACGGTAACAGTAATCTTGCTGAATGGCAAGGGTATCTTGAACTGGTCCCAGCTTTTTGTGAATGTTATGGCTCGGCTGACAGAGCACTCGATAAAAACAAGGGGGACTCCGGTTTTTGTAGAGAGATATTGTAAGCCTTTTTGGAGTTTAAAAGCTGGGCCTCTCGAGCCGTCCCCGACTAGACACAATTGTTTTGCGGTGTTTAGAACGTTTACGCTATCTTTGATTAAAGCGATAGGGGATTTTGATGATGAGCCGTATAAAACGTTAAAACCGAGTTTTGCGCAGATAAAACCGGCAATTTTGCCATCATTGCTTGGGCTGACGATGCAATATCCCTTACTTTTATTTCGTGAAAAAAAGAGCATGCCGGCAATAATTTGTTGGTGCCAAAAATAAAAAATTCCTGGGTGATCATGAATTTTTTTATTGTCCAAAGATGTGTCTTTATAGATGATCTGGAGCCGATATGTAGCAAAAAGCAGACGTATGATGCTGTAGAGTGTGTATTGAAGAATATTTCTCAAAATTTTATTATCTTTGAGTTGTTTTGAGATATATTTTTTGAAGCTGAAATTGGGCATGTATCTGTCCTTATACTTAAAAAAGCTGGGTTAAATCGTATTTTTTGCATCACAGTCTTTGTTAACCATATTAGAAATTTAGGTTTTTTTTAAGTATTTTGTAAAAAGGCTGAAAGTTTTTATGAGATAGAATAGATTAAGAGCAAAGCTTTTTGATAATCTTTGATTTTCAAGATATCTTTTTCTTGTGCTTCTCGTAAATTTGAATTAGCAATGAAGAAAAACGCGAAAAAGGCTTCTGATTCGATATGAAGTGAGTGTTTTGAGTTGCGAATTGCTTTTTAATTTTGAAAAAAAAATCACTTTATATTTTTGTTTATTTGACAAATGGGGTAGAAAATTGTCTATAATGAGAATAACGGGATATATAGCTGTAAGTTATTGATGAATAATTAAT
This sequence comes from bacterium, assembly GCA_043822925.1. GTDB lineage: Bacteria > Babelota > Babeliae > Babelales > RVW-14 > JBDRBF01. Next base: position 71,765 of record JBDRBF010000008.1, on the reverse strand, counting down.
TAAAGGAGAGAAGGCTATAGAGAAAAAAAGTTATTAGAGTATGACCTAGAAGGGAGTTCTTAATATCTTTTACTGATAAAAAGGAGAATCTCATGGCAAAGAAAAAGGTAGCAAAAAAAGTAGCAAAAAAAGTTGTCAAAAAAGCTGTCAAAAAAGTTGCTAAGAAAAAAGTAGCAAAAAAAGTAGCAAAAAAAGTTGTCAAAAAAGTTGCTAAGAAAAAAGTAGCAAAAAAAGTAGCAAAAAAAGCAGTTAAAAAAGTAGCAAAAAAAAAAGTAGCTAAGAAAAAAGTAGCCAAAAAAGCAGCAAAAAAAGTTGTAAAACTTGCTATTGTTGCTCCAGTTGGCCCAATTGCTATGAAGCCACGAGTCATCAGAAAGAAAAAGTAACTTCAGCGACTAATCACGTTGAGAAAGGGAAAAAATGCTTTTGCAAATTTTCCCTTTTTTTAATCAGAAGTTCGAGTATTTTTATCATTAAAATACGAATGTTATATTTCTTCTAAAAAAATAATCGTTTTGTAAGTAACGAGTGTAGCAGTGAAGTTCTACGTAGCCGTGAGGCAAAGACGAAAGCTACACGTTCTTATCGCTCGTTTTGCGTAGGTTTGACGAGGTTTGGATTTAAGGTCTAATATTTTCTAAGCGTGCTTAATCAAGTTCTAGATTGTTTTTGGGAATGGGTTCATGTTTTGACAAAATTTTAGCCAAATATCTTTTTTTGGTAATGGGATATAACTTAGGTTTGATTGTCGAGCCCATGCGCGCGCAAAGTAATTTAACTTGTATGATTTATGCACCGCTTTGTTTGACCTAAAAGCTGGATCTAAGCAGATTACTGATTGTGTTTCATTGTTCCAGCCAATGATCGTTATAAGATGTCCTTTGGAGTATGGTGTTGCGCCTCCATGAAGTTTGCGTACACTGACCGCTACCGGTATTTTGTTTATAAGACGATTGTAGATGTCGTTAAAGTTGCGTAGACGTTCGGCGCGGTAGAAGACATCTCCACCGCTTGCATCATATGCCTGGGCTGTATTTAACAACCAATTGCCAAAAATATCAAGACGTAGATCGTGAACTTTCTCAGCAAAATCAACTGCAAAATTACTCAGCGAGCATGGATGTTTGTCTTTATTGAGTATTGAGGTGAAGTAGTTAACAATCATGCTCATTGATGTTGGGTAACACAGATCGCCGGTGCGTGCATGATCGAGAACTTTTTGTGATTGTGCTGTTATGCCAGAAATCGTTACCGATGGCTGATTAAAAGATGTTTTATTTCCTTGAAATTTTTTTAGGTTTGAGCAGCAGGCGAACAGAGCATGAAGATCTTGTTTTTGTGCGCCATTATGGAAAAGGGCCTTAATGCCAAAAGCGTTGGCAAAGCGTCCCTGTTTTGTGACAATTTTGACGTAAGCGGTATGAACAAATTGGTTTCTTGTGTTGGCAAAACTTAGCTGGTAATTTTGGCCCCATTCGGCAATTTTATGCCAAGGAGACCAGTCTTGGTGTTTTACGCGAACCCAAAGAGTCATATAACCAGTTAGTGGTCGTTTAGCATTCCATGAGACGATAAGTTCATTAAATGGTATTTGGCTTTGTGATTGCCACATGTATGGCTTTTGGTTATTTATTTCAGGAGCTTCTGTTGGCTGGATAAAATGTGAAATTGTTTTTGAAAATTCTGGTGGATTTTCGCGCTGTATTAGTCGTTGATTTATGTGGCGTAGATTTGAGCGTCGTAAAAAACGTTTAGTTCTGCGTGCTGGTCGGCGTGGTTTACTACGATTTTTTGTGCGTCTGGGAATTCTTTTACGACGTTTTCTTGGGCGTTTACGAGTTATTTTATGATTTTTAGTGTTTGTTTGGATAACTTTGTGAGCGGTACCTGTACAGTTGTTTGCGTATAAAAAAATAAGAAGTAATAGATAAACTTTTTTTATACAAAGCGCTGTTACTTTCTTCATGTACCCCCCTTAACCTTGTTTTACCACGGTAAAAAGAACTTCTTAAAAATGTTATTTTCCAACACAAAATGTCTTAAAGATCGTATCTAAAAGGCCTTCAGTGATGTTTTTACCGGTGAGTTGCGCTATATTTTCTAAAATTTCTTTAAGATGATATGCTGCCAACTCATATTGTATAACATCGGTGTAGCTGTCTGCAATGTTTTCTAGTTTTAGTGCAATTTCACTTAAAAGTTTAAATTGTCGTTGATTGAGCAAGAACGGTGATTGTAATTGAGCGAATAGATTTTGAATTTTTGTTTCTATTTTAGTTTCTAAATTCGTAATGCCAATATTATCTTTTGCGGATACGTGTATTGGTTGTATTTCATGCAGAAATTGTAAATCTTTTGTTTCTAAAATTTTTATATCAACTTTGTTTAAAATCGTAATAATTTTACTAGGATACTGAGTTGTTAAGTCTGTGTAAATTTTTTGTTCATGATCATCTAATTTGCTAGATGCGTCAATGACGAGTAAAATAATGTCGGCAGTAGCAGCTTCGTTATATGATCGCTGTATGCCTTCTTGTTCTATGCTGTCTTGCGTGTGCCGTATTCCGGCTGTATCGATAACAAGCCAAAAGTTGCCATTTTTATATAAACTGTACTCTATAGAATCACGAGTTGTCCCTGGTTGACTGGTAACGATGGCTCGTTCTTTTTTTACAAGAGCATTAAATAGTGTAGATTTTCCCGCATTTACTGATCCGATAATTGCTATGCGTAGGCCTTCTTTTATTTGCTGCTGAGTATTAAAGTGTGCTTTTGTATCATTTATTTTTGTGAGTAAATCGTGTGTCTTTTGATTAATAATATTGTCGATATTTAAATCGTGTTGTTCTTCTTCTAAGAATTCAAAACTTGATTCAATTAAACATAAGAGATTAAAAAGATCGGTTTCGATAGTTTTTATATGGTGAGAGAGGCTGCCCTGCAGTTGGGCCAGCGATGTGCGTAGTGCGAGTTCTGTTTGCGCGCTAATCATTTCGTTAATGGCTTCAGCCTGTAGTAAGTCTATTTTTCCGTTTAAGTATGCGCGTTTGCTGTATTCCCCGGCTTGTGCTAGCCTAGCGCCCATGGCGACACAGCAATTTATAATGCTATCGACAATAAAAAGATTGTTGTGGCAGCTTATTTCGACCGTATCTTGACCAGTAAATGTTTTTGGCGCGCGCATGAGAAAAAACAAAACTTCGTCAATAATATTACTTTTATTATCACTCGGTGTTTGACTGTCAGATTTGTTTTTAGTTTGGTCTTGTTTTTTTATATCAGGTTTATTGTTTGGGATTATGACAAACCCATGGTGAATGGTGTGGGTTTTGCAGTCTTGTAATTTTTTTTTTGAAGATAGTTTTGTAATTTTATCTGTGATTTTTACTGCATCAATGCCAGTTAGGCGAATTAACGCGAGAGCACCGTTGCCTCGTGGTGTACACAAGGCAACGATGGTTTCTTGATCTTTATCCAATGGTGCTGTTTGAATGTGTGTCATTGGTTTGTATTTGTTTAGATTTTATAAGAAGGTGAAAACCGCGTAGTTTTTTCTTGAAGCGCTTTTTTAAAAATTGTATTAGCAGGTATGACAAGCTAATAAACAAAAGACGTTCTTCTTCAGGGGTTGCTAAAATGTTTTTTGTAAAATTAATATGAAGCGTTTTTTTGTCAGCTTGTATAGTAAATGGGGTATCAATGCCCATTACGACCATGATGTCTTTGAGGTCTTTATCGATGGTTTCAATCCATTCATCGATCCACGCGAGTGGTGTTCTTTCAAAAAGGGGCTGATCTCCTTGCATTTGTTGGCTAGTTTGTTGTGTTTGGGCTTGTTGACGTAGTTGCTGCCCTGGTTGGGTTTGTGTTTGTTGCGTAGGTCGTTGTTGTCTGTTGTCTTGGTATTTTTGCCCAGAAGGCTGCGCTTGTTGTGTTTGCGATGGGGATTGGTGTTGACCCTGTCTCTTAAATTGTGAGCTTTGTGTCGTTTGTCCTGCTGCCGGTTTTTCTTTTGGTACGTCCGTTTTTTTTAGTTGTTTTTTAGGATCGTAGGTCATAGAAATAATGGCTGGATGTTTGGAAAACCACAAAAAGCTTGTTTCTCCTGTTTCCAGGACTTTTATGGTGAATTCAGATGGTTGTCCGGAGTCAGTCCACGCTTTTTCAATTGCTTTAATAACAGTAGGAGCTTCATGGAGCATCGATTTCATTCAGTAAACCTTTCTAGTCGGTAAAACATGCTGATTTTTCAGCGTTTATACATTTTTGCCGTGTGTCCGTTGCTCAGGAAAATAAGAGTGAAGTTCTTGGCCCCGCCTATAGCGTAATGCTTTTTGGGGGGAACGGGAATATGCTTATTTCCCATAAAAATGTAACAAAATTTACTTTGTAGTGCAATCGCTGGTGTAAATATTTGAATAATGGCAATTTTGCAGGGATTAGAGTAACAGCTTGCCGTTAAACATTAAAGAACAAATTTCACGTTTAGACGGCTCAAGTCGGGTATCATAGGTTAGGGGGTTAATAAAAGATGGAGCGGGAACCGGGATTCGAACCCGCGACCCTTGCCTTGGCAAGGCAATGCTCTACCGCTGAGCTATTCCCGCGTATTGGTCGGTATTTAAGTTGGTTAAAATTTACAGATAATTGGGTGCTTTGTCAACGTTTGTGCATGTTCTTTTTGGATTGGTTGTGTTTATGGCTTTTGACAGAGAGGGGTTTTAGCTGGATAATAAGAGCTTAAATGCATTTTTATATTCTTGATTTTTGTGTAAAAATTTACGAAAAATAAGTGTTTAATCGGGGGGCTTATGCCAAAACAATGTGAAGAAATTGTAATTTTAGTCGATCAGTATGATAATCAAATTGGCATACAAGAAAAGCTTGCAGCTCATGAAATGGGTTTATTGCACCGGGCTTTTTCTGTTTTTATATTTAATTCACAGGGCCAGGTGCTTATACATCAAAGAGCGCATGGCAAATATCATTCACCTGGGTTGTGGAGTAATACATGCTGTAGTCACCCTAGGCCTGGAGAAAGTATTCAGCAAGCAGCGCTTAGGCGCTTGCAAGAAGAAATGGGTTTTGTGTGTGAAGTAACAGAAGTTTTTGCGTTTATATATAAAGTAACATTTGATGATCCAGTGCAGGTTCAAAAAGACCGTGAAAATAATCGTAAAACGCTTTGTGAGCATGAGTTTGACCATGTATTTATTGGGCAATATGATGGGCCGGTGTGTCCAAATACAGAAGAAGTTGCAGATTATGCTTGGGTTTGTCCGGACGATTTGCTATGTGATATAATTGCTTGTCCGGATAAATATACGTATTGGCTCAAGGTTTGTGCGCAAAAAGTAATCGACACTACGTCTATATCTTCAAAATCAGATAGTTATTGTAAATAACGAGCGTGGCTTCCTGTTCTTTAGCCTGGCGGTTTTTAACCCCAGGAGCGCATGGGGTTATTTCATTTCTATTAATGTAACAACGCCGTGTAATTTGTACGGGGGTAATCTGTGAAAACGAACAAACGATGGTGTAATGTCTTTAATAAGTGAGAAGCATTTCCAGACAATATTTTTGGTGTCTATGTCTTCTAGCCCGTAAAAAATAACTTTTGCGTTTATGCCCGCGTTATGTAAAATTTTTTCGATATTAATAACTTCCATGTATCCCATGTGAATTTCAAAAATTCTGAGCCCAGGGGCCAGATCACCTTTAAAGAACCCAATAACTCCGAATGGGTTGTCGCGTGTTATAATTGAAGTAATAATATTGTCTTTATAAATAATGTTATTTTTGAACATGGTTTGTTCAACATATGGATCGACGACGTCTTGTAATTCTTTTACAAAAAATAATGCTGTACCATCTATGTGTGCCGTGTTTGCATACGTAATGTTATATTTTTCAAGAAATTGTTCGAGTGGCATTGGTTTGAGACTTGTTTCCATTTTGTGTTGGCCTTTGGTGTAAATTAAAATGAGGCTAAGAGGGATAAGTGCAAGAACTATTGACCAATATCCGCCTGATGGGATTTTTACACTATTAGAACATAGGTAAGCAATATTGAGTAATGTTAGGAATACGGCTGTTATCGCTTTTAAATATTTTTTGCGTAAGAAAAATATTGAACTCATCATTATGCCTGTTATGGTCATGGTCCCTGTAGCGGCTAAGCCGTAAGCTGCAGCGAGTCCACTTGATGATTCAAAGCGAATAATAATTGTGACAACTGCTGCAAATAGGAACCAGTTGACGCCGCCAAGATAAATTTGAGAGCGAAATTTTCTTGATGTGTAATCAATTTTTAGATTGGGAAGGACTTTTGTGGTAATGCCTTGATATGCTATAGAAAATATTCCACTGATCATGGCCTGAGAGGCAATAACGGTCGCGGCTAAACTTAATAAAAGAAATGGGATGTATAAAAAAGCTGCTTGATTGAGAATCATTTTATAGAGAACATTTCCTGTTTCATGATGAGTAAGTAAGAAAGCTCCTTGCCCGAAATATGCTAAAATAAGTGATGGGAAAACGATAATTCCTGCGTGTTGAATTGGTTTCTTTCCAAGATGTCCCATATCTGCATAAAGAGCTTCTCCTCCTGTGGCACACAGTATTACCTCTGAAAGAACAAAAAAAGCAGCGATTCCATTTTTTAACATAAAGTTAATGGCATAGTAGGGGTTTAATGCTTGAAAAACAAAAGGAGCATGAATAAGTGCTATAAAACCAGAAATAGCAAGGGTTGTAAACCATATGAGCATAATAGGACCAAAGGCGACTGAAACTTTATCGGTACCACGTTTTTGAAAAAAGAATAAAAAAAACGTTATAACGATTGCTATGCAGATAATAGTAAGTTTTGATATGCCTTGAACTCCGGGAATAAGTTTAAGCCCCTCGACGGCACTCAAAATACTGATAGCTGGCGTGATAACGCCATCACCAAAAAAAAGAGAGAGTCCTATAAAAGATAGAAATGTAATAAACGCAATTTTCTTATTTGATTTGACTAAAGAAATGAGAATTTCTTTGAGTACGATTGTTCCGCCTTCACCTTTTCTACTTAAATTCATGGCAAGTATGGCGTATTGGAGAAGAACCAGTAATCCGAGAGTCCATGCAATGAGTGATAAGACGCCTATAACATTTGGCACAGTGATCGGCATAGTGGCGAAAATTATGGTCATTGTATAGATAGGACTTGTTCCGATGTCGCCAAAAACTAGACCGAGTGATTTAATTGTTTCTTTAAAATTAAATTCGTGGTCGCCATTGTTATAGGAAAAAAAATGTGGCAGCATACGCTTTTATAGCCTTTATTTTTAATGTCGTACGGATATTTATACCCCTGATAAACTCAGAGCTTAGCATGAGCGCATTATAAAATAGAAAAAACTACTTTTTTTTATCTTGGACTTTAATGCCAAGTTGCAAGAGTTGGTCTCGTAGTTGATCTGAACGGGTCCAATTTTTAGTTTCCCGTGCTTTTTCTCGTTCGTCTATGAGCTTTTGAATTTCGGGTGTAATTTCTATGGTTTTTTCTTGTATCGGCTGCAAATTTAGGCCAAGCACGTTTTGTAAAAGTATTTTTGTTGCAGCACATAATTCTGGTGATTGTGTAATTAGATCAAGATTTTGAAACACAAGTCCCAAGAATTTTGGGGTATTTAAATCGTCAGATAACGCTTCGAGCATGGATTTTATTGGTTCGTTTAGCGAAGCAAATTGTTTATAGTCGGGATTTGTTTTTTGCTCAACTATAGGGCTTCCCAGTTGGGCTATAAGTTTTTTGTAAGCTGTTTGGACACCTGTTAATTCATCGATGTTAAAATCGATCGGTGTGCGATAATGATGTTGTAAAAAGAAGTAGCGCAAGACCATTGGGTTAATTTCTTTGAAAATATCTTTGAGGGTAATAAAGTTTCCGAGAGATTTAGACATTTTTTCTTTATTAATGTTAACAAAAGCATTATGTATCCAATAGCGAGCAAAAGGGGCATGGTGTAAACTTTCTGATTGTGCTATTTCGTTTTCATGATGTGGGAACATTAAATCTTGCCCGCCCATGTGAATGTCTATGGTAGAACCCAGATACTTTTTAGCTAAAACAGAGCATTCGATGTGCCAGCCAGGGCGTCCATACCCCCAGGGGGATAGCCAGAAGTGTTTATCGTTGTTGCCTTTCCAGAGAACAAAGTCACCAGGATTTTTTTTGCGTGGATCTACTTTGACACGTGAGCCGGCTTCCAGTTCGTCGATTTTTTTACCAGATAGTTTGCCATACTCGGGGTATGATGAAAGATTAAAATAGACGTCATGATCTATTACATAAGCTTTTTTATTGTCGATTAATTGTTCGATAAAATTAATTATCTCTGGAATATGTTGTGTTACACGCGGTTCGTGGTCTGGCGTTAGACAGTGTAGTGCTTGCATGTCTTCTTGATAAGCTCGTATAAATTTTTCGGTAATTTGAGCATAGTTATGGGCGACGCCTGATTGCTCAGCCTTTGCCAGAATTTTGTCATCTATATCTGTATAGTTTCTAACAAACGTAACGTCATAGTTCATAAAACGTAGAAATCTGATGAAAATATCTGCATTAATAAAACATCGAGCGTGGCCCAAATGCGCATAATCGTAAGGGGTGATGCCACAGGCATACACCCCTATATTATCTTTATTTACGGGAACAAAAAGCTCTTTTTTTTTCGTTAATGTATTTGTGAAAAAAATGCTCATATTTTTATTTAACTTTTGTTATTTCTTCTTTGAGCTCTTCTTCAGTAAGGGCTTTGGTAATTTTATCTAATTGCTTGCCATCTTTAAAGAAAAGAATTGTTGGGATGCCTTTGATCTCATGTTTTTCTGCTAAAGAAGTTTCTTCGTCAACGTTGACTTGGTAAAAATTTACTGAATCTTTGAGCTCTGTTGCAACTTTTTCATAAGCAGGAGCCATTTGTTCGCAAGCTTTGCACCATGATGCCCAGAATTTAACAACGGTTAATTTTTCTGATTTAACAGATTCTTCAAATAGTGCTGTTGTCAAAGCTTTGACATTTGTTTGTTCGGTTGATGTTGTTTGTGCTTTTGGAGCTTCTTCTTTTTTGCAGCATTTTGAGCACATTGGACAGTCGCAAGCACCTAGAATTAACATTGATGCAATACCGATAAGAAACAGATTCTTTCTCAACATAGTAACCCTTTAGGTAAGAATAGTAATTAATAAAACGAACACGATAACTAAATTAACATGTAACCAATCAAAATCTAGCTTTTTTTGTAATTACTGGCTAAAGAATGTGTAATTTTTTTAAGCTTTAAAAAGAGAATAGCATTTTGTGAGGGCTTTTTATGGGTGTTTTTATTATAAGTGCTGAGGCGTAAGAGAAAGTAGCGTTATGAAATACAAATTTTTAAAAATGGCGTTTGTGATTCTTGTTTTGTCTGTGTTTGTTAAAATTTATCAGCACAATTGTTTGATACGTATGAGTTATAAAAAGCAGCGATTACAGCAAAAAGAGCTTGAATATTTAAAGCGAAAAAGTGAGCTTTTAACTCAGTTGTATCAAGCCTCTGATAAAGATGGGGTTAAGAAATGGGCAGGGGTTAATCACGGCATGAGCGCTCTATCTTTTTCACAAATTATTTCAGTAACAGGGAGATAAGCGTGTTAATACATAAAGATTACAAAGCTCGCGTGCTTGTGCTCTTTTTGTGCTTTTTTGCTTTATATCTTGTTATTATTATTCGATTATTTTTATTGCAAATTTATCAAAAAGATTTTTTTAAGCTTCTGGCAACTCAGCAGCATCATGTGAGTGTTACACTTGAACCTGAGCGTGCAGAAATACTGGATCGGAGGGGAGCGTTGCTTGCTTTTAATCGTGATGTGCCGTCTGCTTTTATATTGCCTCATGAAATACACACGGCTCAAAAGACAGAAAGTTTTTTAAAAAAATATTATTCAGATGTTTATAAACGTATGAAAAAACATCCTGAGCGACATTTTTTATGGCTTGAGCGTAAATTAACGCCAGAGCGGTTTGCGTGGTTCCAGAAGTTTAATCTGGATGATATTAAGTTTATACAGGAATTTCAGCGTTTTTATCCATATAAAGAGCTTGCTAATATTATTGGTTTTACTGATGTTGATAATAAGGGGATAGCAGGAATAGAGCGAGAGTATTGTAATCGGCTTCGAGGTAAGCCGACCCATTTCATGCTTAATAAAGATGCTCGTTCGACGAATTTGTATTTTGATAAACATGTTATCGATATGGGGGCGCGGGGTATTTCAGTAACGTTAACGATTGATAATAAACTTCAGTTTTTAGCGCATGAGTACTTAAAAGAAGCTATCGATGAATTCCAGGCGCAGGCTGGGGCAGTGCTTGTAATGGATCCAGAAACCGGAGAAGTTATAGTGATGGCAAATTATCCAACATTTGATCCTAATGGTAAGGTTCCAGATGATCTTGAAAAAACAAAAAATATTATTGTTTCTGAGTGTTTTGAGTTGGGGTCTGTTATGAAAGTCTTTGCTGCGATGGCTGTGCTGGAAGAAGGTGCGGTTGGGTTTGATGAAGAAATAGATTGCGGAGGGCGAGTTGAATATATTGATCACTTTAAAGTAGAAAATTGGAAAAATCTTGAGGTTTTGCCTTTTTATAATGTTATTTCTAATTCGAGTAATATTGGTATAGCAAAAGTGATTAAGCGAATTGATAAGAAGTATTATGACCATCTTCTTAATTTTGGTTTTGGTAAGAAAACGGGTCTTGTTTTTTCTGGTGAACGAGATGGTTTTGTTAATAATCCGCGTAACTGGTCCCGTTCTTCAGCAATAGTAATGTCGTTTGGCTATGAGATTTCAGCTACTCTTTTGCAGCTTGGAGTTGCTATGTCTATGATTGCCAATGGGGGGTATTTGGTTAAGCCTGTATTGGTAAAAGAAGACAAGTCATATAAAAGAAATGTTGCTCGTAAAAAAATTTATAGCGATAAAACAATAGCGCAAGTAAAGCAAATATTAGAAATAGTTGGTGCAAAATACGCCACAATTGCGGGATATCGAACGATGGGTAAAACAGGTACGGCGCGTATGGTCGTTAATGGACGGTATTCTAATGAAAAACACTTGTATACGTTTGCTGGAATTATTGAAAAAGATGATTTTAAGCGGGTTGTTATTACTTTTATTAAAGAACCGGCCCTGCGTAAGCGTTTGTGGGCGTCTGATGTTGCGGCGCCATTATATAAGCGTATCGCAGAGAAATTGGTTGTACACGATGTTTTTAATAATTAGGTCTGAAAGGCATTCTCGATATATTGTATTTTGTAACAATTGTTTTCTATTGTTACAGTTGCTACGTCAAAACGTATGGTTTTTTCGGTTATTTGTCTTTTGAGTAAGAAGATTTGTGCTGTTTTTATAATTTTTTTTTGTTTTGGTCTTGTAACAACGGTTGAGATTGGAAAATAGGTTGTAGCTCGGGTTTTGACTTCAACAAAGGCGATGAGGTCATTCTTGCTGACAATAAGATCGATCTCGCCGTACTTTGTATTATAATTGAGTTCTACGATATGAAATCCATAATTTTTGAGCCAACGTGCGACTGCTTGTTCGCCATTATTACCAAGACGTTTTGTTTGATTCATAATTTAATGCGTGATGTTATTTGTGTGTTTAGATATAAAAAATAAGACGTTATGTTTATTTATAACGTCTTATTTTGAGATTTAATTAAAATTCAAATTTTGAACGAGAAATTAATGATTGAGCCATGCGCGTGTATTGTGATTCAGGATGTTGGGTTGCAAGTTGTTCAAGCTTTTCATCGAGTATCTTTTTATTTTTTTGTTTTTGGGCAAGTTTGCATTCGAGGTACAGAATGCGAGGTTCAAGTGATTTTTTCTTTGGGACGTAATTGCTGCGTAAATATGCAAGTCTGTTTTGAGCAGCGTCGTATTTCTTTTTTCTGAGATAAAAGTTATAAACGTAAATTTCTTTGTTTATAAGCTTGTGCTCACAGGTGCTTTGTATGTCGACAACGTCTTTTAGATACTTTGCATATGTTGGAATATTTCGATACGTTTTACATAAGTTTATGGTGTCTTCGGTCGCTGTTTGATCGCAATCTAAACGCAAAGTTTGATAGAATTGGGATCGTATAGCTCGGTACTGTGAGTATTCAGCTTTTTGGTCTGATGGATAGTACGTTGCGTAATGTGTGTATAATTTTTCTGCTGAAGGATAGTGCCCCATTTTGAAATAGGTGTCAGCAAGTATGAGTTTATGCTTGTGTGTTTCGGCATGGTCTGGGAATCTGGAAACCATTTTTTCTATATATTCTGATGCTTTTTCATATTTTTTTTGTTCTAGAAGCGTGAGCGCATTTTTTTTGAGATCTTCAAAACTCATGTCGTCTTTGCTTTTTGTTTTTTTAGCACATGACGAAAAGAGTATTATAGTTGTTAAAAATGAAAAAAGAGCAACACGTAATCCTGTGAAATTACTGCTATATTGTTTGTTAGGTGTTTGAACCATAAAACCACCCCTTTCTTTATAAATTAAACTTTTAAAGTAAAAAACATTAGGGACCAGAGATACAAGAGAACAATATTAGCATATTTTAAAAAAAATGTTTTGTCTTGTTTGACGCAATATTTATTGTAGTTAGATGCTGGTTTTTCGTGGAAACTGGGGATTAGATATGTTTTATTTATGTTTTATTATTCAGCCAGTCAATAAAGCGTGTTGGTTGCTCCTTGTTAGCTGGATAAAGAAAGAGGTGCTGGCCGGACAGTGCTTTCTTTGATACACTCTTCTTTTCTTGAGAAAGCGTGTCTTTTGAATAATTAAAACTTGAGGGATTTTTCACATGGACAAAAAGTTTCTATTTTCACTTTTGCTTGCGTTGCTTACAGTCGGCGTATTTCATTATTTTTATGGGAAAAAACAGGCGACTGATGCGCGTGCTGGGATGGTGGCTGTTGGTCAGATTCCTGTTAAACCAGGAGAGCCGATAAAGGTTCCAACGACGGAGCAATTGCATAAGCCTCTTAATACAGATGTGAGTTTTGTTGAACAGAAAATTTCTCAGCAAGAAGAGATAATTCGTATTGAAACAGATAACGTAGTTGCGACGTTTTCAACGTTTGGCGCTATTTTAAACACGGTTGATTATAAGAAATATCTGGGAAGAAATAAAACACCATTGCGTACGGTTTATGCGCAAAGTGGCGTTGATGAAGAACAGCGTAAAAAAGGGTGTTTCTTGCTTGCTCTTGGAGAAAAGACCCCATATTTTTATAAGCATTTGTATACTAAAACTCAGGACAACAAGTTTATTGTTGCCTTTCAAACGGAATCGCCTGAATGGGATATCAGAAAGATCTATACGTTATCTAGCGGATCTTATCAAATTGATTTGGTATTAGAATTTGAGCCTAAAGTAGGCCCGCTGGTTGGCGCTGTTACAAGTCTTGTTAGCGGTAAAATCGAAGGAGCTGCGATTCAGCCTCGTCTGTTTTTTATGTCTCCATTTATTCCAGAGTTGGGTAACGATGCGATTACTGCTTTTATGTATAGTGAAAGTAGTGACACGGTTGAGCAGAAAGAGGTAACAGCTGTTCACGGGTATGCCTGGTATTGGGAGCGTAGAGACAATGTTGTTTTTGGAGCACAGGATCGTTATTTTGCCCATGCCCTTATTCGAGATAATGGTTATTTTGTTCAACGCGGTTATTACAAGAAAATAAGCGATACAAGTTTGTTTTCAGTTCTTGAGGGGCCTCAGGTTACTGAGAAAAAGAGTTGGAGCATGTCTTTTTATATAGGTCCAAAAGTGTACGATCAACTAAATCAAGCGCATAATCGCATAAGTGATATTTTGTCTTTTGGGTGGTTGTCTTGGTTTTGCAAAATGATGCTTAAGTTGCTTGAATTTTTGTATCAATATTTGCATAACTTTGGACTTGCTATTATTGCTTTGACGATTTTGTTGCGATTACCATTTGTTCCTCTATCTATATATTCTCGTAAAAAAATGGAAGACTATCAAAAGCATCAGCCGTTTATTACACATATTCGTATGAAGTATAAAAGCGATGTTAAGATGCAGCAGGAAGAGATTATGCGATATCACCGTGATCATAATTTGTCTCCTGCAACTCCAATGATTGGGTGTTTGCCCTTACTTATTCAGTTGCCAATATTATTCTCTTTGTATCGTGTTCTCGGTAGTTATTTAGATTTGTATCAAGCGCCTTTTTTTGGTTGGATTGTTGATTTATCAGCAAAAGATCCATTCTATGTATTGCCAGTTCTTATGGGTGTTTCTATGATTTGGCAGCAATCAATGACGCCGGCCGCTGATGATAAGCAAAAAGTTATTATGTGGTTTATGGCTGTTGTTATGACCGCTGTGTTTTCAAGTTTTGCTGCTGGACTTGTGCTGTACTGGTTCTTGAATAACGTTCTTACAATAGCTGAAGATTATTTTAGAAAAGCATTTCTTTCATAAATATAATAATTTAAGAGACTTGGGTCCTTGATCGGGGTCCGGGATGGCAGATTTTATAGAGGGTCCAGTAGGGGCCCTCTATAAATATAAAAATATAATATAATTGTGATGTAACCTATGTTTCGACAAATACCAACACTTCAAAAGCTTATTAGATGTTTACAGCGCGTGCCTTATTTAGCGTCAAAGAATGTATATCGTGTTGCTACTCATTTTCTTGCTGATGAAAAACAAAATATCGAACAATTGTGTGCGACTATTCTTGAAGCAAAAAATAAGATTAAAATGTGTAGCCAGTGCTGTAATTGGACTGAGACGGATGTACTTTGTACTATTTGTTCAGCTCGAGATCGTATTGACAGCGTTATTTGTATAGTAGAAACATGGCACGATTTATGGGCGATAGAGAAATTAGGTGAATTTCGGGGGCGTTATCATGTTCTTGGAGGATCTTTGTGTCCTATGGAGGGGATTGGGCCGGAGCATTTGACTATTAATTTGTTGATCAAGCGTTTGGATGTCTCTGTAAAAGAGATAATTTTTGCAACAAATCCGACGCCAGAAGGTGAAGCAACGGCCAGTTATATTGTTTCAAAAATTGATCAAAATCTTGATATTGTCATTTCAAAGCTGGCCAGTGGTGTTCCCATTGGGTCTAGTCTAGAGTACATGGATCGCGTTACTATCTCTAAAGCATTATCTGGCAGAAGGCCGTTTTGAATCAAAAAAAAATTAGTATTTTACTTTTAGTTGTATTTTCTTGTTTTTGTACCCATTTGCGTGCGGGTACCCGAAATTTGTTGGCGTCAGCAAAGCGCTTGGAAATTAAAAGTTTATCTCAAAAAATTGTCGGTAAAAATAAGTTTGTTTTTGAGGAAGACGTTGAGGTTTTTTTTGATAAGAAATTGCATATCAGGGCCGATCGTGTTGATGTCGATAAGCAAAAATATAAGCTTTTAGCTCAAAGAAAAGAGTCAGGAGCTGTTATTATTGAGAATAATGATCTTGTGATGCTTGCAGATAGTTTTGAACTTAACTTGCAAAATAAAACTGGCGTTGCTAAAAACATTAGAATACATGTGCAAGATGGGTATGTATTTGCTCGGCGGGCTGAAAAAATTGATGCGAGTCGGTGGCGTATAGAACACATGTATTATACAGCCTGTGATCATGATGATCATCATTGGAGCCTATATGCTGTAAAAGCGATGCTGCATGGTGGTTATTTTATTCGTGTTAATGGGGTTATTTTTAAGATAGGTAAGATTCCTGTTTTTATTTTGCCGACGATGGTTTTTCCTATTCAGGGTCAATCTCGTTCCGGGTTGTTAATTCCCAAGTTTTACTTTGATTATTATAATGGTTTTGGTTTTAAGCAGGAGTATTACCAATCGTTTAGTCAATATTGTGATACAACAGTTGGCTTGAGCTGGCGAGATAAAAAAGGGGTAGTTTTCTCGGATGAGTTTCGGTGGGCACGTAGTGCGACAAGTTTTACTGAACTTTATGGATGTTATGCTATTGCAAAAAACTCGTTCACACAAAGAAAAGGTACCGTGTTAGCCAAAACGCGAAATCGCTATTGGATGACTGGAAAGGATTTTCGCTCATTCGATGATTTTTTAGGCGGTAATGTAAGTAGTTTAGTTAAATTTGATTTTGGAACAGATAAGTATATTGGGTATCAATTTTTTAATAGTATTGATGATATTGATGATTCTTTTGATAATTCATGGGTTACGCGTGGTTTATGGTCAACTAATTTGGTTGAGGCGCGGGTTGATAGCAATAAGACGTTTCGTCAAAGTTTTGTTGATCTTACGCCAAGTGAAGAGTTGTCTGTAAAGAAAACTATTGATGAATTTCGTGTAAAAGGTGTTGAGATTCCAATTAAAACATTTCATAAAAAAGAGATTGAAAGTTTTTCTCAAACAGTAATGCTTCCCCATATTGAGTTGAATTGTACTTATTTTGATGTATCAAAGTTTTTTTTATATCGGCATGATATTGGTGTTGATCAGGTATATCATCGAGAATTTGAGACAGATAAGTATTATTTTCAGTCGTTATTGGCTCAAGAATCAAAGATTATTCCATTAAATTCGGAAAAGCTTATTCGCTTTAATTATCAGTCAGCGTTATCTCGTTCTGTGAATATTTCGCAAAATATAGTCGATTTTTCGATTCGCCCATATGCGCAGGTCAGAAGTGCGCTTGATAGAGGAGTTATGAGAGGAAATAGTGCGTTAGAATCACATTTGTTTTCTCACGGGGCTAGTCGGCTATCTTTCGAGTATGATATTCAGTGGGCATTGCCTGAGGGGATGGTGCATAATCAAGATTTGAGTTATGTCCATTATGTACAACCTGTTTTTAGTTGGGAGTATGTACCAAGAATATTTCAAGACCATTGGTATCATATTGATCATTGGGATCGTATTTATCCTAAAAATGTACTTAATTTTGATTTAAGAAACAATTTTTCTATTAATAATACAACTTTAGATTTTACAATAACTCAGGGGTATGATTTTTATAATTCTAAAGATCTTTTTCCATTGCGTAGGCCTGTCTCTCAAAAGCATTTGTTGCCGTTGCAAATAGCTTTTAGTGCCCGTTCAGAAAAAGTTGGCTTTTCTGTTGTGCAGGAGTATGAAGTTCCACAAAAGAAAATGCTACAGACGTTGCTTAAAACAGATGTTTTGGTTGGTAAAGTTCATTTGATGGCTGGATATCTTTTTCAGCATGAATCTATGCGTATTATGCGTGAGTTGTTTTCTAATATTCCTCATTTTATTTTATGTGGTTTTGCTGTTCCGATTGGTGAGTATGGCATGCTGCGATACGATGCTCAGTTTTCTTCGGAGCGTGGCAAGTCTCTTTTTGGTTTTGTTGATATCCAGCCATTAATTCATCGTGTTCAGTTTGAGTATAATGGCCATTGTTGGGGGCTGTCTGTTGGGTATGAAGAAAAAAAGTATCGGGAATTTGGAAATAATCGGAAAGAACAAGCTATTGTATTTTCAGCTCGATTTGATTCTTTGGGTTCTTTTGCTAAAAAACACAAACTTCCAGATGTTACTAAAGCTAAGTTTGGAGAGTAACTTTTTTTGTTTTGTTAATATTATCGTGTGATTAGTTCGTGAGTTTAGATTTTTGGGGAGAGTCAAAATGTCTATTGTTCATACGAATCCTGAGTTTGTTAACTCTATTGATTATTCTATTTTTAAATGTCGTCGACGAGTTTTATTAGCGTCTTTGTTTGAAAAATATGGCAAATCCCAACGAGGGGTTATAGTCGTTGGAGCTGGCTTTGAGGGTAGACGTCATTTATTTCGGCAGGAGAGTTCTTTTTATTATTTGACGGGGCTTAAAGAGCCCGCAACAATAGCTTGTGTTTTTTTTGATGGACCAGATTCTGTGCAAGAAGTTTTGTATGTGCCGTCTTTTGGTGGCCAGCGTGCTCAGTGGGTAGTTTTACAGGTAAGTCCTGAAAGTAATCCAGTTGATTTTTGTTTTGATCAAATCAAAACTTTAAGCGATCCCATCTTATCCGGGTATTCGTATCCCGCGCCAGTTATTTTTAAACCTGAGCTTTACACGTATTTTTTACAAGATATTACAAGTTTTATAACAGAACATACGCTTGTTTTTACGCTTCTAGCCGATAATAATCTAGAACAAGTACAGCTTTTTAAAAGTTTCGATCAACAGATTCCCCATCTTGCTTCAGCCAAACGTGATATTTCGCAGGTGTTTTACCATCAGCGTCGCAGCAAAGACACACATGAGCTTGACTGTTTGCGCCGCGCTATTCAGGTTACACGCGTAGCGCACCAGGCAGCAGCTCAGCAAATATGTGCTAAAAAATATGAAAACGAAATACGAGCAACAATAGAGCATGTATTTACGAGTAATAACATGCATTGTGTGTTTCCAAGCATTGTTGCAACGGGGCGTAATGCCACGATTTTGCACTACACAGAATGTAATCAAAAATTAAACGATGGTGATTTGGTTATAATCGATATAGGTGCGGAGTTTTGTGGGTATGCAGCTGATTTGACCCGAACGTATCCCGTTAATGGCAAATTTACTGAGCGCCAAGCACAAATATATAATATTGTTTTAGCTGCTCAAAAACACGTTCAGGATTGTGCCAAGCCGGGCATGTTTTTAAGAAGTGACGACGAGCAAGAACGATCTTTGCATCATTGTGCGGTGCGTTTTTTTGAGCAGCATGGGCTTGCGCAATACTTTCCTCATGGTATTGGTCATTTTCTTGGGCTGGATGTTCATGATGTTGGTGATTCTAAAATTCCACTAGCACCAGGTGATGTTTTTACAATTGAGCCGGGTCTTTATATTCCTGAAGAAAATTTGGGAATTCGTATTGAAGACGACTTTCTTATGACCCTTGATGGGGCCGTTTGTTTAAGCCCTGAGTTACCTAAACAGGCGCGTGAAATAGAAAATTTTATGAAAAAAAGCTGAAAATATATTTTGTTAATTTATAGGAGTTAACGATCCTCCAGTCACAATACTTAGAAGGTTTCCATGTGGGAGAAGTGGTGGTAATATGTTAATCATAAACATGCCACCAGGCATATTAGCGAATGAAACATAGGTGATTTCCAAATAATCTAGGACTTTGTAAGTTTTGTCCCAAGCCGTCCGTTTTGAATGCTTTATTATTTCGTTAAGGAGGTCGAATGAGTCTCCTCGTTCAAGAATCGCGGATTGTTGGGTCTCGCTTAAGTCACAGCGTATTCGAGGTGTTAAACCGAGCAAGCTGGTGAGAAATAGCGGGGAATTGGCGCTAAAGCTTATTCCTTTTCCAAATATAATTTTTTTATTTGTGGTATAAAAATCAGCATCAGTGTTGACGAAGAACATGAAGTCGAAGTTAACGGTAGCTGCGTATTTTAGGCCAATAGAGTTAAGCTCGGTCTGATAGACTCTTGTTTTTTCGTTTCCGTTTTGATCCATGTAGGTGATGACAAATTCTGGCTTTTGTGAATTATAAAATAAAGCAAGATTAGGAACTATAGCAAAAGAATAACCGGTTACTTTGTAGGACTTGAGGTTATTGATAAGAGCGGTATGGATGTTTTTAAGGTTTGCAATGTCTGGTGTTTCGGCCGAATCCTGGAAAGAGGCGATATTGAGTGTCTCTTCGATTAATTTTTCTAAGTCTTCATTTGAATAGTTTTGTTGTTCGATGTTTGCTGCCTTTATTTTTTTTATGAGAGACTCGGAGACCGCTTTGAATTGTGTGACTATTTTATTGATGAGCTTTATGGTTTGTTGCGTATCGAGTGTAGTGTTTTCTTGGATTTGATGATTGGTTTGATCTTGGAGTACGTTTGTTTGCGTTGTTTCTGTTGTGTATGTTTTGCTACACATCGTTGTACACATCGTTGTAAGTATGATTAAAGTTATACCAAGAGCGTGGTAAGTTTTATTTGGATTATGCAGCACGGTGTGTCCTTTTTGTTAATAAGTTAATTAAAATATTGTTGTAACGATTTAATAGCGATTTAATTTGTAGGGTTAGTTTAAATAAATGTGTTTTATTATCAACTTTTTTTATTATTTTGTTAAACTGCTTGTTTATAATTGCAAAATGAAACAGAAACCGAGTGACGTTTTTGCTTGTTAAAAAAGAAAAAGGGAGTAGCTAATATGACTCAAGAAGCATTGAAGAATAGTGAAATAGATGCGTACAAAGAACAAAGATCGAAAATTCGAAAAACAAAGCTTATTGTGATTACTGGTGGTGTTTGTTCTTCTATTGGTAAAGGGGTTTTGATATCGTCGTTAGGTGTTTTGCTCCAAAATGCTGGTTATTCTGTATCGGTTGTTAAATGGGATCCGTATCTTAATGTTGATCCGGGAACAATGTCTCCACTTGAGCATGGTGAAGTATTTGTGACGTGCGATGGGGCCGAGACAGACTTGGATTTAGGGCATTATGAGCGTACGCTAGGTGTTCGGTTAACTAAAGATTCGTCTGTATCTTCGGGTCAAATTTTTAAAGAGATTATCGAGGGGGAGCGTGAGGGGAAGTTTTTAGGCAGATGTATTCAGCTTGTACCTCATGTTGTTGATGCAATAAAAAATAGATTTTTCACCTTTGCTCAAAAGCATGATGTTGATTTTGTTTTGCTTGAAATTGGTGGCACGGTTGGAGACATGGAGGGGCAGACTTTTTTGGAAGCGATTCGTCAAATACGTATGGAAATGGACCCTCGAAGCATATTTCATGGGCATTTGAGTTATGTGCCATATCTTGAGTGGACGGGTGAAGTTAAGACGAAACCAACGCAACATAGTGTTAATGCACTTAAAGAAGCTGGGCTTATGCCAGATGGTTTGTTTTTACGTGCGGCTAAGCCTATTCCAGATCACGCTGCGAAAAAATTGGCTATTATGTGTGGAGTACATAAAACGTTAATTTTTCAGGTTTTATCTTTTAATCCAATATATAAACTTTTTCTTGATTTAGATGAGCAGCAGGTTGGGGCCCGCATTCAAGAGTATTTTGGGCTGAGCCAGGCGCGCGAGTCTGATTTATCAGCCTGGAAACAATTAATTGGACGCATTGGTCAGTGCGTAAAATGTGTATCTATCGGGCTTGTTGCAAAATATGTAACAAATAATGACCCATATATTAGCGTTATTGAGGCGTTGAGGTCTGCTGGATATGCGTGTGGTGTAATGGTAGATGTTGAGCTAATTGATGCAGAAGCTCTTGAGAAAGAAAATATCGGAGCTCAAGATAAGCAAGAATCGGCATGGCAAAAAATAAAAAAAGTTGATGGAATTGTCGTGCCTGGTGGCTTTGATAAACGTGGGATTGAAGGCAAAATAGCGGCGGCTCGTTTTGCTAGAGAGAATAATATTCCGTATTTTGGGTTATGCTTGGGTTTACAGGTTTTGTTAATTGAATATGCACGTTCTATGTTAAAGCTTGAGGGTGCGCATAGTACAGAAGTTGATAAGAACACCCTTTATCCGGTTGTATCGCTTTTAGCCGAGCAGCAAGAAGTTGTTCAAAAGGGGGCTTCTATGCGTTTAGGCGAGTATGAGTGTAGTTTGGTGCTCGGGACTCAGGCGTATTTGGCATATCAAAAAAATACGGTTTTTGAGCGGCATAGACATCGTTATGAATTTAATAATAAATACAAAGAGCAATTTGAGATGGCAGGCCTTGTGTTTTCAGGTACGTTCAAAGATAAAGATTTGATTGAAATTGCAGAGATAAAGGGGCATCCATTTATGCTTGGTACGCAGTTCCATCCAGAATTTTTATCATCACCTCTTAAGGCTCATCCATTGTTTAAAGCGTTTGTAGTAGCGATAATTGATGGTAAATATGGCTGTGAATCATGAAAGAAAAGTATTGTTGTTTGTGTTGACCAATGTAGTTTTTTCTTCTAGACTGATGGCTGTTCGTTAGATTTTTGAAGTTTATACTTAATTATTGGTTAATAAAATAGAAGCCGGTGGCATTATTATGGATATGAATAAAGCTTTTGTACTGAGACATGAACTACGTGATCCTCAATGGCGTGTGATTGACGCTTCAGGGCAAATTCTGGGTCGTTTGGCAACGCAAATCGCAATGATTTTGCGTGGTAAAGATAAACCTGGTTTTACACCTCAAACGGATTCTGGTGATTATGTTGTTGTTGTTAACTGTGATAAAATTGCATTATCTGGTAGCAAGTTTGATAATAAGATTTATAAGTCTTATTCCGGGTGGAGAGGTGGTTTGAAAGAACGTACAGCTCGTGAAGTATTTGCTAAAGATCCGGCTCGTTTGATTGAACATGCGGTTAAAGGCATGCTTCCTCGAACAAAAATGGGGCATAAAATTATCAAAAAGCTGAAAGTTTATGCTGGCAACGAGCATCCTCATCAAGCTCAAGTTTAGTAATATTTATAGCGTAAGAAATATCTGGGCAACGCTGTGCAAGCAGCGTTGCCCTTTTTACTTTTGAAAGATGCATAGTGATCATGCAAAAGACGATTAAAAAGAATATCATGCTTTTTGGTATAGGGGTCCATTCGGGTAAGGCTACAGCTATTGTTTTAAGAGCTGCTTCTGTTGATCATGGGATTGTGTTTTATAATGCTCAGTTTCCGGATGAGCCTATACATGTTGGACGTATAATTCCGGAAAAAACGATGCATGCAACGGTTGTGCGGCAAAAAAGTTGGGTGTTGAGTACGACAGAGCATTTACTCGCTGCGCTTATAATGTTGGGCGTAGATAATGTTGCGATTGATGTGCAGGGGGCGGAGATTCCTATTGGAGATGGCAGTGCTTTACCGTTTGTTCAGGAAATTTTGGATTGTGGGTTTGAAGATCAAATTGGGGCTAAAAAATATCTTACGCCAAAAAAAGAGCTTATTTTTAACGACGACCAGGGGCGTAAGATTTCAGTGAGCTCTGCCTGTAATAATGACAAAAATTTATATATCGATTATGAATCAGATTTTACACATCCATTAGTGGGTAAAAATTTTTTTAGTGCTTGTGTGACGCATGATTGTTTTATTCAAGAAATTGCGCCTGCTCGAACGTTTGGGTTTTTAGATCAGTTGCCGTTCATGAAAAAACATGGACTGGCTCAGGGGTCGTCGCTTGGCAATACGGTAGTGATTGGAGAGCATGAGTTTATAAATGATCCACGGTTTCCGGATGAGTGTATACGGCATAAAGTACTTGATTTAATTGGAGATTTGGGATTGCTTGGGCATGCTCTTGCTGGTCATGTAAAGGCGAGTAAGACTGGTCATAATTTTAATCGGTGTGTCGTTGAGCATTTTATTCAGAATCCTCATGACTGGGACGTAATTTAATCATCCCAGCCGATAAGGTTCAAATAAGCAGCTTGAATTATTTTAAAATAAATGAATGATTTTTTTGTAAATATTCATAAAAGTCTTGCCGAAGATTTGTACAGTGTCTTTATACGTCAAGTATATAAATAAGAATGCAAATAGGATTAATGAGATCACGTTGATTGCGAGTCTTATGTATTCAGGGATTGGTCGTCTTATAATAGCTTCTATTGTTGTTAATAGTAATTGCCCGCCATCTGTGATGCCAAGAGGGAGGAGATTAAAAACAGCCAAACTGACGCTTATTATGGCCAAAAAAAGTAGAAAAGCTATTATGCCGTTTTGAGCGAATCTGAATCCTTGTTCAAAGATGCGTACTGGGCCTCCAGCACCTTCTAAGCTTTTTGATTGGAACATGTGTTTTATACCGTCGGTGATTTTTGTTATCCAGTCAAGGGTTGTCCAAAAGCTTTGAGTTGCTGCTTGAAAGATCGATAGGCGAGGCATTGGAATAACCGGAAAAACGCCTATTTTGCCAACGGTGAGGTTATTTTCTTGTGTTGATTCTGGTACAACAGATATTTTGATTTCTTTGTTTTCTCTGAGAATTATTAGATTGATTGGTTTAGTGGGGTTGTCGCGTATTATTTGTAAAAAAGTTGCTTGCGCTGATGATGTCGTTATGGTTTTTTCTGAATCAGGGATGAGAGAGACGTCTTGAATTCGTAAAACTTCGTCTTTTTCTTTTAGGCCTGCTTTTTCGGCAGGGGAGCCTTTAACGATGTGTGCAATTGTTATTATTTGTTTCTTGTTTGGTTCTCCAACAATGAATACACAGCAAAATACAAAATAGGCAAATATAAGGTTAAAAAGTATTCCACCACTTAAAACAAGAAATTTTTGCCAGAAAGGTTTTTCATTGAAAGAGTTCTCGCCTGTTATTTGTGCCGATTCTTGTTCGCCTTGGCCTATTTCGGAGAGTCCTGCTATTTCTACATATCCACCAAGGGGGATAGCAGATATTCTAAAATTTGTTGCCCCAATTTTTCTTTCAATGATTTTTGATCCAAATCCGATGGAAAACGTTGGGGTGTGTATACTAAATGCTTTGCAAAAAAAGAAATGTCCTAGTTCATGGACTAGAATGAGAAGTCCAAAGCCTATAATAGAAAAAATAAGAGGAAGAATTTTTGATGAAATAAATGGGAGAATGGTATTTAGTGACATATTTCTATCCTTATTTTCAAAAATATTTAAAATATTCAAAGTTTAAAAAAACAAACTTATTAATACATGATTTTAGAGTACTTTATTTGTCGAAATAATCCTACTGTTTATCAAAGAAGATCATCAAATGAGTGTCTTTAAGCATAAACTGTATGTAAGCAGATGTGAACTAAATTCGATTTGCAACAATTGCAATATTGTAACGGTTGTTGTATAGCATAGTATGCTTTACGAGTAAATGAGCTCAATATTTGCTTGAAAAAATTGAGAAAAAATATAAAATTAAGGCTAGAATATTTTTTGAGTACTGTGAGTTGTAGCAATAAAGTATCTAAAAATAGCGCTAAGAACTAAAAGTTTCTTCTATATTTTCTACAAATATGAGAATTTATAGGTAAAAAGAGTGTTCAATAGGACTAACAGAATTTTTTTGTAGTATTTTTTTTATATTACATATTACGTGTAAGGTTGTAAGATATGCCAACGATTAATCAGCTTGTTCGAAGTAAGCGTCGGAAAACTCGAGAGTTTTCGAAATCGCCTGCGTTAGTGGAGTGTCCACAAAAGCGCGGTGTTTGTATTCGTGTATATACGCAAACACCTAAAAAACCAAACTCTGCATTGCGTAAAGTTGCTCGTGTGAAATTGACAACAGGGAAAGAAGTAACCGCGTATATTCCTGGGGAAGGCCATAACTTGCAAGAGCACTCAGTTGTGCTTGTTCGTGGTGGAAAAGTAAAAGATTTGCCAGGAGTGCGATATCACATTGTTCGAGGAACTTTAGACTCGGCTGGTGTTGAGAAGCGTAATCAAAGTCGTTCTTTGTATGGTGCTAAACGTAAGAAGGGAGATACTCCTAATGCCAAGGCGTAAAAAAGCTGGTTTTGTGAGAGAGATAGGGGTGGATCCTCGGTTTAACTCTTACGTTGTCCAGAAATTTATCAATATTGTGATGAAAGATGGTAAGAAAAATATAGCGCGTACTATTGTGTACGATGCCTTTGATATAATTGTTAAAAAAATTGGCGATGAAAAAAAGAGTTTCGCTTTGTTTGAAAAGGCGATTAATTCGGTAAAACCTTATGTTGAAGTAAAGTCACGCCGTGTTGGTGGTGGTGTTTATCAAGTTCCTGTTGAGCTGAGATCTAGTCGTGCGACTACGTTGGCCTTCCGATGGATTCTAGATGCTGCTTCTGGTCGTTCAAATAAAACGATGGGTGAGCGCCTTGCGTATGAGCTTCTTGAAGCTGCAGAAGGCAATGGAAATGCGATAAAGAAGAAGTTGGATGTTCATAGAATGGCTGAAGCGAACAGAGCTTTCTCTCATTATGCTTGGTAATAGGAATAGACATGGCTAGTAAGAATTTAGATAAGTATAGAAATATTGGAATCATTGCTCATATAGACGCTGGTAAGACAACAGTTAGCGAGCGCGTTCTGTTTTACACTGGTGAGACTCATAAAATAGGTGAGGTTCATGAGGGTGAAGCGATTATGGACTGGATGGAGCAGGAGCGAGAGCGCGGTATTACTATTACAGCGGCCGCGACGACCTGTTACTGGAAAGATCATCAAATCAATATTATTGATACGCCTGGTCACGTTGATTTTACAATAGAAGTTGAACGATCATTGCGAGTGCTTGACGGAGCTGTGGTGGTTTTTTGTGGCGTTAGTGGCGTAGAGCCTCAGTCTGAAACAGTTTGGAGGCAAGCTGATAAACACAAGGTTCCTCGTATTGCTTTTGTTAATAAGCTTGATCGTATCGGCGGCGATTATTTTTCTGTCGTTAAAGAGATTGATGAAAAATTACAGGGTAGTCCTCTGGCAATGCAAATTCCTGTTGGGGAGTCTGAAAATTTTAAGTCGATTATCGACGTTTTGACGAGAAAAATGGCTGTGTTCAACGAAGAAACGAAGGTTATGACGTGGGAAGACGTTCCAGTTGAGTTCCATGCACAAATGGAAGAAATGTATAAAGCTATTGTGGAGCGCGCTTGTGATTTTGATGATTCGTTGGCTGAGAGATATTTAGACGGAAAAGAGTTTTCAATAGAAGAAGTTAAGTTGGCTTTGAGAGCTGGCGTGCTAAGTCAAGAAGTTACACCTGTCTTTTGTGGAGCGGCATTTAAGAATAAAGGCGTTCAATTAATGCTTGATGGTGTTGTTGAATACTTACCTTCACCATTAGATGTTCCTCCAGTTGAAGGCATAAATCCGAAGACAAAGGCTACAGATGTTCGTAAAGCTGATGATAAAGAACCTTTTTGTGCTTTAGCGTTTAAGATTATGATTGATCCTTTCGTTGGATCTTTGACTTTTGCGCGAATTTATTCAGGGGTTCTTGAGGGTGGCTCATATGTTTATAACGCAACTAAGGGAAATAAGGAGCGTGTAAGCCGATTGCTTCGCATGCATTCTAATAAGCGAGAAGAGATAAAAGAAGCTGGCGCTGGCGATGTTATTGCTATTGTTGGTATCAAAGATGTTACGACGGGCGATACTCTCTCGGCTGAAAATAGTCCGATATTGTTAGAAACGATCACTTGCCCAGAAACTGTTATTAGTGTTGCTATTGAGCCAAAAGGTAAAGGTGATTATGAAAAAATGGTTCTTGGGTTGCGTAAATTAGCGCAAGAAGATCCTTCTTTCAAATATTCTTATGATGATGAAACAGGTCAAACGATTATCAAAGGAATGGGTGAGTTGCATTTAGAGATTATCGTTGATCGGTTGTTTCGTGAGTATAAAGTTGAGGCAACTGTTGGTAAAGCTCAGGTTGCTTATAAAGAAACAATACAGAAGCCAGTTCGAGTTGAAGGAAAATTTATTCGGCAGTCTGGTGGACATGGTCAGTACGGTCACGTCTGGTTGCAGCTTGAACCTCTTGCTCGTGGAGAAGGGTTCCTGTTTGAGGAAAAAATAAAAGGGGGATCGATTCCTCGAGAATTTATTCCTGGAATTGAAAAAGGTGTGCGAGAAGCGACTGATGCAGGCGTTCTTGCGGGGTATCCTGTTGTTGACGTAAAAGCGATTGTGGACGATGGTACTTATCATGATGTTGATTCGTCTGAGCTTGCGTTTAAAATAGCAGCATCGATAGCGTTTCGAGATGGTTTAACAAAGGCGTCTTCTGTTCTATTGGAGCCTATCATGAAAGTTGAAGTAACGACGCCTGAAGAAAACATGGGAGATGTTATTGGTGATTTAAATTCACGACGTGGACGAATTTTAGGAATGGAAACAAGAAAAGGGGTGCAGGTAATACGTGCAGAAGTTCCTCTTGGAGAGATGTTTGGGTATGCAACGTCGTTGCGTTCCATGTCAAAAGGACGAGCAACGTATTCTATGCAATTTGAGATCTATCGTGAAGTACCTAAGAATACTCAGGATGAGATTGTTAGCAAAAAAAAATGATGAAAATAAGTTAAGTAATATACTAATTAGTTAGAGTCTGGAAGGAATAAGGAATGGCAAAAGGTGTATTTGAGCGTACGAAAGAACATTGTAACGTTGGCACAATTGGTCACGTTGATCATGGAAAGACAACTTTGACGGCAGCTATTACTAAGGTTTTGGCTGAAAAAGGCTGGGCTCAATTTAAATCATTCGATCAGATTGATAAAGCGCCAGAAGAAAAAGCTCGTGGTATTACTATTGCGGTTACACACGTTGAATACAATACGGATAAGCGTCATTATGCGCACGTTGATTGTCCAGGCCACGCTGATTATGTTAAAAACATGATCACTGGTGCTGCGCAAATGGACGGCGCAATTCTTGTTGTTTCAGCTGCAGATGGTCCAATGCCTCAAACTCGAGAGCACATTCTTTTGGCTCGACAAGTTAACGTTCCAGCAGTTGTTGTTTTCTTGAACAAAGTTGATATGGTTGATGATCCAGATATGATCGATCTTGTTGAAGAAGAAGTTCGTGAATTGTTAACGTCTAATGGTTTTCCAGGAGATAAGACTCCTATTATTAGAGGTTCAGCTCTTAAAGCATTGAATGGTGATACAAGTGAATTTGGTGCTCCGTCTATTATGAGATTAATGGATGCTATTGATAGTTTTATACAAATTCCGCCTCGTGATATTGCTAAACCATTTTTGATGCCAGTTGAAGACGTTTTTTCAATTTCTGGCCGTGGAACTGTAGTAACAGGCCGTGTTGATCGCGGTGTTGTTAAGGTTGGCGATGAAATTGCAATTGTTGGATTGAAAGATACCGTAAAAACGACGGTTACCGGTATTGAAATGTTTAACAAGGAAATGAAAGATTGTTTACCTGGTGATAACGTTGGTATTTTGTTGCGTGGTATTAAAAAAGAAGATGTTGAACGAGGACAAGTTCTTGCGGCTCCAGGGTCGGTTACTCCGCATTTTAAATTTAAAGCGCAAATTGTTGTATTGAAAAAAGAGGAAGGCGGAAGGCATAGTCCATTTTTTAGTGGATATCGTCCTCAGTTTTATTTCAGAACAACAGACGTAACAGGATCTATAACGCTACCAGCTGGTCGTGAAATGGTTATGCCTGGTGATAACGTAGAAATTTCTGTTGAACTTGTTAGCAAAATTGCAATGGATAAAGACGTGAAATTTGCTATTCGAGAAGGTGGTAGAACTATTGGAGCTGGTGTTGTTATCGAAATTATAGAATAGACTGAATATGAAAAAACATAAAATTCGTTTAACACTAAAATCGTATGATCATCAACTTCTTGATAATGCAGTAAAACAAATTGTTTTAACGGTAAAACGTACAGGCTCCCAAGTTTTGGGGCCTGTACCGTTGCCGAGTCGAAGAAAATGTTTTACGGTGTTGAGATCTCCTCACGTAGACAAGAAATCAAGAGAGCAGTTTGATATGACAACTCATAAGCGTATTCTGGATATATTATCTCCAGTTGAGCAAACGATGGATGCGTTAATGAAGTTGAATATATCAGCAGGGGTTGATGTTGAAATTAAATAATGCAACGAGATACTGAGGCAGGTGTTTATGTTAGATAGACTTTTAGGTACAAAAATTGGAATGACTCAAATCTTCGATCAAACGGGTCGAGTTGTCCCTGTTTCTGTTGTTGATGTTGCAAACTGGTTTGTGTTGCAAGTTAAAACAAAAGAAAATGATGGGTATGCATCTTTACAGCTTGGTCTTTTGAGAAAGAAATATCGAGATAAAGTATATTCTTCCGAGTGGTTGAAAGATAAAAAAGAGCATTTTTCATGCATAAAAGAGGTTGCTTCTTCAGAAAAGCACGATTTTAAAGCAGGACAGGTAGTTTCTTTTGATTTTACTTCGCTCAAAGAAGGTGATGTAATTGCGGTTACGGGTAGAAGTAAGGGCATGGGTTTCCAGGGTGTTGTGAAGCGTTGGCACTTTAGTGGTGGTTTTGCATCGCACGGTTCTATGTTCCTTCGTCGTCCTGGCGCAATTGGTCATATGAGAACTCAAGGTGAAGTTATAAAAGGTAAGCGTTTACCAGGAAGACATGGGTTTAGGCATTTTACAATACGCGGATTACAGGTCGTGCGTATTGATGCTGGAAATAAATGTTTGTTTGTTAAAGGTGCTGTTCCTGGAAAAAAAGACACGGTATTAGTGGTTAGAAAGCAAGGAATATAGGATGGCTGTAACAATACAAGTATACGATTTTAGTGGTAAAAAAAGTGAAAGTTTTCCATTAGAATTTGATCTTACACGAAAAGATGTCAGTCCAAAAACATATTCATGTGTTATAAAAGCGTTTCATCAGAATCAGCGCCAAGGAACGGTCGGCTGTAAAACTCGCGGTGAGCTTGCTTTTTCAAATAAAAAACCGTGGAAACAAAAAGGTACTGGTAGAGCTCGCGCGGGAAGTCTTCGATCTCCTTTGTGGAGAAAGGGAGGGGTTGTTTTTGGCCCCCAACCTCGTGTTAGAACTCTTTCGATACTTAAAAAACAAAACAAATTAGTTTTTAATAATATTTTGTTTTCTTTTTTAGATAATAATTTGTTGTGTGGATTGGATTTTAATAGTGATATAAAACCAAATACAACAAAAGCAAATGTAGCATTAAAAAACATGGGTTTTTCTGAAAAGAAGGTAACATTATTTTTGTCTCATCATGATGATGTGAACTTTGCTTCTTTTAGAAATATTCCATATGTTTCGATTGTTCATTTTGATCAACCAAATGCTTTTGCTTTAAGTAATTCTGATTGTTGGGTGTTTCTGAAAAAAGATATGGATTTCTTAAAAGATATGATTTTACAATGGAATTAAGTATTTACGATATCATAAAAAAAGCGGTTATTTCGAGCAAAAGTGTAGAACAATATCAAAAGTTTGGGAAAGTTACTTTTGAAGTACACAAATCGGCTAATAAGTTGGTTATTCGAGATGCTGTTGAAAAAATTTGGAATGTTAAGGTTGCCGAGGTCCGTGTTCTTAACAAAATAGGTAAAAACCGTATTGTTATGAGAAGACAATCGAAGGGATCGGATAAGAAAAAAGCAATTATCACTTTAAAAAAGGGATATAAAATTGAAATCCCTGGAATGGTAGAAGCTTTAAATTTAGTTGGTGGTTCTTCGGATCAGAATTCGGTTGCAGGCAACGAATAAGGGATCT
Source organism: bacterium (assembly GCA_043822925.1). Lineage (GTDB taxonomy): Bacteria > Babelota > Babeliae > Babelales > RVW-14 > JBDRBF01. Next base: position 40,532 of record JBDRBF010000008.1, on the reverse strand, counting down.
TAGGTTAAAAAGTAAATAAAGGATGCAGAGAATGGCCGTGATAACAAGAAAGCCAACAAATTCTTCATTGCGAACACAGCAGTATATAGTTCATGATGATTTGACTAAAAAAAGACCTGAGAGAGGGCTTGTAAGTTCTTTGTCTAAAACAGGTGGTCGTAATTCATATGGACGTATTACTTGTCGACATCGTGGGGGCGGCGCGAAAAAATTATACAGAATAATAGATTTTAAGCGTATGCATAAAGAGATCCCTGGGGTTGTCAAAGCTTTTGAGTATGATCCAAATAGAAATTTATTAATTGCTTTGGTTTCTTATGCGAATGGCGCAAAGGGATATATTCTTAAGCCTGATGGACTTAAGGTTGGCGAAGCTGTAGTTGCGAGTGCGAAAGCTGAGGCTCAGGTTGGAAACTGTCTGCCGCTCAAGCATGTACCGGTAGGTTTTTTTGTTCACAACGTTGAACTTTATCCTGGTAGAGGAGGCAAATTTGCACGTAGTGCTGGTTGTGCTGTTCAACTTGTTGGACGAGAAGAAGATAATGCAATTTTAAAAATGCCTTCAGGTGAGTTAAGAACGGTTTCGGCTGATAATTGGGCAACTGTTGGGACATTGTCTAATGCCGATTTTAGAAATATGGTGATAGGAAAAGCTGGAAGATCGCGATGGCTTGGAAAGCGACCAACAGTCCGTGGTATGGCTATGAATCCGGTGGATCATCCACATGGAGGAGGTGAAGGTCGATCAAAATCTGGCTCTCATCCTATGACTCCATGGGGAAAGAGCTGTAAGGGTGTAAGAACAAGAAAGAATAAGAGCACCGCGATTTTAAAAAGAAGACGCCCATAAGCAGTCGACATAATGCGTGATGGAAATGTTTGATGCAAAAGTAAAGGAAATACGGTAATGTCACGATCGATACGAAAAGGTCCTTTTGTTGCTCCGTCATTATTAGAAAAAGTTGAAAGAGTAAAAACTTCAGGAAAACGAGAAGTCATTAAAACATGGAAGCGTGCAAGCGTGGTTATTCCTGAATTTGTTGGACTTACTATTGCTGTGCATGATGGGCGAAAGTTTATTCCTGTTTTTGTTACTGAAAACATGGTTGGGCACGCTCTTGGAGAATTTGCAGCTACTCGTACATTTAGGGCGCATAGTGGGCAAAGAAAAGCTCAAAAAGATGTCGAATCGGCACCAAAAAGTAAGTAAAATAGTTCTATTGTTGTAAATGATATATACGAGTTTTTGTTTTTTTGTTAAAATATCAAGGTTGGGAAAAAAATGATTTCGAAAGCGAAAAGCAAGTACATTCGCATTTCGCCATATAAGTTGCGTCCTCTAGTTGACGTGATACGTGGGAGCTCTGTAGATAGGGCATACAATTGGTTGAAAACTTGTTCAGTGAAAAGAGTGGAACCTATTATTAAGACACTTTTTTCTGCATATTCGAATGCGAAAAATAAGCATGCTGATATTTCAGCCATGAGTGATCTTGTGATTAAAGAAATAAGAGTAGATCAAGGGCCAACAGTAACATATTTTAAGCCAGCAGCAATGGGTCGTGCTGCAGCGCAGCGTAAGAAAATGTGTCACTTGGAAATAATATTAGATAAAAAAAGTTAAGTTTAGAGGTGTTTTGTGGGACAGAAAGTTCATCCTTTTGGGTTTAGACTAGGTGTCTATGAGAATTGGAAGTCTCGATGGTTTGCAAAGGGCGCTTCCGCTTATGGTCATGGAGTATTAGAGGATATCAAAATAAGGCAGTTTTTGCTTAAACGATTGAATCGAATAGATATTGCAGACATCGTAATAGAAAAAGCTGTGGATGATGTTCGTATTGCTATTTTTTCATCACGCCCTGGTGTGATTATTGGAAAAAAAGGGCAGGGAATTGAGCATGTAAAAGTTGAACTCAGCAAAATGATAAAAAAGAACGTTGATATTTCAGTGAAAGAAGTACGCGTTCCTGAGTTGAGTGCTCGATTGGTTGCTCAAAGCATAGCAGAACAACTAGAACGCAGAGGCAGTTATAAGCGGCTTATGAAGCGTGCTGGATATTCTACGATGAAAAGTGGCGCTAAGGGAATTAAAATATGTTGTGCTGGTCGATTGGCGGGTGCTGAAATAGCACGAACTGAATGGTTGCGCCTCGGATCTATACCTTTGCATACTTTAAGGGCTCATATTGATTTTGCCTTGGCTGAAGCGGTTACAACGTATGGTACCATTGGTGTTAAAGTGTGGATTTGTAAAGGTGAGTACTAACAGCATAGAAGGTCAGAACAATGTTGATGCCGAAAAAAACAAAATATAGAAAAGTTCAGAGGGGCCGCCTAAAAGGTTTGACTAAGGGAGCCAAGAGTCTTTTTTTTGGTGAATTTGGTCTTGTAGCGCTTGAGCCGGCATGGATTACAGCTCGTCAAATAGAGGCTGTTCGAGTTACGGTAAGCAGAAAACTTAAAAAAGATGGTGAATTTTTTTTGAGAGTATTTCCTGATAGACCAGTAACAAAGAAGCCTGCTGAAACTCGAATGGGTAAAGGAAAAGGTAATCCAGAGTTTTGGGTTCATGCTGTAAAAAGAGGTCGGATTCTTTTTGAAATTGGTGGACCGATGACTGTTGAAGAAGCAAAAGCGATTTTGAAGTCTGCTACCTATAAATTGCCTATAAAAACTCGTTTTGTTACGAAAAATGATTTGCCTAATGCTTCGGGCGTTTTAATTTAGTGGGATGATCGTTGTGGATAAGAATGAAATGAAAAAAATAGATAGTGGCTCCTTACTTAAAGAAGCAGTCTCTTTAAAAAAAGAGTTGTTTAATTTGAGATTAGGGGTATCATCTGGGCAAATAAAAGATTTTTCTCAGTTTAAAAAGATACGTCGTAAAATTGCACAAGCGTTGACTTTTTCAAATCAAAATGAACAGAAGACTGAGAGTAAAAAGTAAGATATGATTGTGCTATTGCATGATTAGGGGTAAAGATAAAATGGTGAATAAAACTGAAGGTTTGTTGCAGCAGTCTGTAGCTGTTAAACAGGTACTTGTTGGGGAAGTTGTTTCTGACAGAATGGATAAGACGGTTGTCGTCAAGGTGATGAGAACGTTTAAGCATCCGTTGTATGGAAAAACAGTGAGAATGTTCAAGAAATATAAAGCGCATGATGAAAAAAATGCTTGTAAAATTGGTGATGAAGTTGAAATTGCTGAATGTCGACCTCTTTCCAAAACTAAGCATATGATATTGAATCGAATATTGACAAAAAGATCTTGATAAAGGAATTAAGCGATGGTTCAAAATGAAACGATGCTGGAAGTTGCTGATAATACTGGGGCTAAAAAATTAAAAGTGATTCATATTACTGGATCAACAGGTAAAAAAACTGCTTATTTAGGGGATGTGGTAAAAGTTACGGTAAAGAAGGCTATTCCTGGGGGAATGGTAAAAAAGAGTGAAGTTCTTGATGCGGTTATTGTTCGTACAAGAAAAGAAGTTCGTCGTGCGGATGGAAGCTATATTCGTTTTGATGATAATGCGGCTGTAATTATAGATAAAGAGAAGCAACCCGTTGGATCTCGTATATTTGGTCCCGTTGCTCGTGAATTAAGGGCCGCTGGATATCATAAAATTATTTCTTTGGCTCCTGAAGTTTTGTAAGTATTAAAGAGGCTTTTTGATATGTTAAGTCGAGTAAAGAAAAATGATACGGTTGTTGTTTTATCTGGAAAAGATAAAGGCAAAAGAGGGCAAGTCCTCTCCGTGGATCATAAAAACGAAACAGTACTTGTGAAAGACGCGTGTATAGTAACGCGGCATGTAAAGGCAAAAAAATCAGGGGACAAGAGTCAAATAGTAAAAGAAGAAAATCATATTCCTCTTTGCAAAGTGATGCCAATTTGTCCATCGTGCTCGATGCCTTGTCGTATTCAAGTTCGCTTTTTAGATGATAGTACAAAGAGTAGAAGTTGTAGCCGTTGCAAAGAAACATTTTAACCAAAGTTGGAATAGGTAAAGGTTTATATGAAGTCACGATTGGAAGTACTCTATAAAACACGGCTTCGGGAAGAGCTCCGTAAAGAGCTTGATTTGAAAAATATTATGCGTGTTCCAGGTATTTCAAAAATAGTTTTGAATGTTGGAGCAAAAGATGCTGTTGCGGATAGCAAGGTGATAGCAGAAATACAGGAAATGATTACAAAAATTTCAGGTCAGCATGCTGTATCGACGTTATCAAAAAAATCTATCGCAGGATTTAAACTTCGAGAGGGTATGCCAATCGGAGTAATGGTGACTCTAAGAAAAACAAAAATGTATCACTTCCTCGATAAGCTTGTTAATATTGCATTGCCATCAGTGCGGGATTTTCAAGGTGTTTCATTAAAATTTGATGGCCATGGTAATTATAACTTGGGTATCAAAGACTGGATGATTTTTCCAGAAGTTGATTATGATAAAGTTGATAGAAGTAGGGGTTTGAATATTAGTGTTCAAACAACAGCAAGAACAGATGAAGAAGCGTTGGCGCTCTTAAAAAAATTTAATATGCCTTTTCGAAGCAAAAGTTGAAGGTTTTAAAGGATTTTAGTTATGGCAAGAAAAGCATTGATTGTAAAAGCAAACAAAACTCCTAAGTTTTCTACGCGCATAAGAAATCGATGTCAATTATGCGGACGACCACGTGGTTACATCCGGCTGTTTATGATGTGTAGGCTTTGTTTTAGAAAGAATGCCTTGGAAGGACTTCTTCCTGGGGTAAAAAAGGCAAGTTGGTAAAGGTAGGGAAATAGAGATGTCTATTGATTCAATTGGTAATTTTTTAACAAGTATGCGTAATGGGTTGATGGTTGGTAAACGGTCAGTGACTGTTCCTTCTTCAAATATAAAAGTTAATATAGCAACTCTTTTAAAAGAAGAGGGTTATATTCGAGACTTTAAAATAGAAACAACCGGGCCAAAAAGCGAACTGACAATATTTTTTAAATATGTTCAGGGCGAGTCTCCTATTCATGAAATTAAACGTGTAAGTAAACCAAGCTGTCGTTATTATGAAAGACTTAATAACCTCACTCCTGTTATTGGGGGATTAGGTATTTCAATATTATCGACGAGTTTGGGTTTGATGACTGATCGTCAAGCGAAGAAATCAGGCGTTGGCGGCGAAGTGATTTGTCATATTTGGTAGGAATTGATTATATGTCAAAAATAGGAAGAATGCCGATTCTATTGTCATCCGCTAAGGTCGAAGTTAAAAAAAATAAAATAACTATCGAAGGCAAAAACGGCAAATTTGAACATGAGTTGCCTAACGGAGTTACTGTTTCTTTGGATGATAAGGTTTTGAAGGTTCTTATACAAGAAAATACGAGAGAAAATCGTGTTTTGTGGGGACTTCACAGAGCTTTGTTGGCCAATAAAATAAAAGGTGTTGAAACGGGATTTGCTACGAATATAAATATTGTTGGATTGGGATATAAAGTTGTTCTCGTTGGCAATAAAATGGTTTTTTCATTAGGGTATACAAATAAAAGAGAACTTGATCTCCCTGTTGGAATATCTGTTGAAATTGATAAGACCGGTCAAAAACTGACGGTAAAAGGCGCAGATAAGCTTGTTGTCGGTAATGTGTGTGATGCTGTAAGGTCTTTTAGACCACCAGAACCATACAAAGGAACTGGTATTATCAGAGATGGTGATATTATTATTCGTAAATCTGGTAAAACAAAAGCTGCCTAATTATATATATAGGACTATAGGACGGGTTTTATGAATTTGCAAAAAAGAGAAGTTTTTAGAGCTGAAAAACGTGCATTTAGAACAAGAAAAAAATTTGTGAGTCGTGGGTTGATGCCACGTGTTACAGTTTTTCGAAGTTTGAAAAATATGTATGTACAGATAGTTGATGATAGTCAGGGCAAAACATTACTGAGTTCTTCCACGTTGACTTTGGCGGAAATTTCTGGGGACAAAAAGGAAGCTGCAAAGCAAGTAGGTATAGATTTAGGAAAAAAAGCTGTAGCTGCTGGTATTACGAAAATCTTTTTTGATCGTGGACGATTTTTGTATCATGGGCGCGTTCAGGCGCTGGCTGAAGGATTACGTGAGAGTGGTTTGGTTTTTTAAAAATTGACTTTAAGCTAAATAATTTTTAGATAGCGGGAAAGAGTACGATGGTTGAGGAAAAAAAGAAAAAAAACACGTCGACAAAAAGTAATCAACAGAACGATGAGTATGTTGAATCTGTTTTGAATGTTCGTCGTGTAGCCAAGGTTATAAAAGGCGGAAGAAGATTTGCATTTTCGGCATTGGTAGTTGTTGGGGATAAAAACGGTAAACTTGGCGTTGCCTTAGGTAAAAGTCGAGAGGTTGCTTCTTCTATTTCTAAAGGATTAAGACGTGCTCGAAAGAACATGTTTACGGTTCCTTTATATAAAACAACGGTTCCATACACTGTTCAGGGTAAGCATGGTTCGAGTATAGTGCTTATACGCTCAGCCTCTAAAGGTACTGGTATAATTGCTGGAGGGGCTGTACGAGCAGTTATGGAAGCTATTGGGGTAAAGGATGTCCTTGCGAAAGCAATTGGATCTTCTAATCCACAGAACGTTGTAAAAGCAACAATTCATGCGTTGAAAAAATTAAAATCAGCACAGCACATTGCGGGTCTGAGAGGCAAAACTCTGAAAGACTTATTTGGAGAAAACAATAATGTTAAAGCTTGATAAATTAGAATCCATATCGCAAAAAAGAAAACGTATTGGAAGAGGTGGTGAACGGGGTGGTCAGTCAGGTCGTGGGCATAAGGGACAGCGGGCTCGCTCTGGAGGAACGACTCAATTCAGATCTTTCTTCGAGGGTGGACAGATGCCTTTGGCTCGACGTATTCCAAAACGAGGATTTACTAATTTTTCTAGAGAAACTTATCAAATTGTAAATCTACAAGATTTGGAATTAAGGTTTTCAGATGGGGATACTGTTGATAGAAATAGTTTAATGGAAAAAGCTCTTATACGGGGCAAGAAAATTTCTCCAATTAAAATATTAGGCAAAGGGACTTTAACAAAAAAATTAACAGTAATGGTCGACGCCTACAGTAAATCAGCAATTCAAGCAATAGAAAAGGCAAAGGGTAAGGTCCTCTTAATTGAGGTAAGTGAGGAGAAGACTAGTGGTAGTGTTGCTTCGTAACTTTAAAAACATTTTTTTAGTTGAAGATTTAAGAAAAAAACTGTTGTTTACATTAGGAATTTTTGCGGTGTATCGGTTCGGCGCTCATGTGCCGATACCGGGGGTAGATGTTATAGCTCTGAAAAATTTCTTTGCTAATGCGGGAACGGGACTACTTTCTTATTTAGATTTGTTTTCTGGTGGAGCGTTGCAGCATTTTTCAATTTTTTCATTGGGCATGTCTCCATATATCAGTGCTTCTATTATGATGCAGCTTTTGACTGTCATGGTTCCTACTTTTGAGCAATTATCAAAAGAGGGGGAGTATGGTCGTCGGATAATTGGACAATATACACGATATTTAACCTTGGTAATAGGTGTTGTTCAGAGTATTGGTTTAGCTGTGTATATTGAGAGAAATCCAGGACTTGTAGTTTCTCCTGGATTGGGATTTAGATTGTCGGCTATTTTGTTTTTGACTGTTGGGTCTTTATTTGTAATGTGGATTGGTGAACAAATAAATGCTCATGGACTGGGGAATGGTAGTTCGATGATTATATTTGCTGGAATAGTAACGAGGCTTCCAGAATCTCTTGTTAAAATTTTTAAAAATTTTAGCATGGGACAAACGAATCTTTTGATTATTATTTTGTTGCTAATTGTAACGATAGCGATTATTGCTTGCGTTGTTTTTTTAGAAAGAGGCGAACGAAAAATTCCAATACAGTATGCAAAGAGAGTTATTGGTAATAGAATGTATGGCGGACAGAGTTCTTATATTCCATTGAAACTTAATCCGTCAGGTGTTATACCAGTTATATTTTCTCAAGCTGTTTTGGGGTTGCCCTTAATGCTTGCGGGGGTATTGGCTGCTCGATGGCCTGGTGTTAATGTATTTATGACCAACTGGTTTAGTTATAATGGGCTTTTATATAGTATCTTTAATGTTGGATTAATAATATTTTTCGCATTTTTTTATACTGCGATTATATTTAATCCGGTTGAGCTTGCGGATAATATAAGAAAATCGGGTGGTTTTATTCCTGGTATTAGACCAGGTAAAAAGACTGCAGAATTCTTTGATTATCTTCTTACTCGAGTAGGTTTTCCGGGTGCTGTGTACTTGGCGTTACTAGCAATAGTCCCTAACGCACTTAAAACGTTTATTGGTTTTCCGGTAATATTTAGTGGTGTTGGATTATTGATTGTAATTGGTGTAGCTCTTGATACTTCTGCTCAAATTGAATCACATTTAATTGAGAGAAAGTATGAGGGTTTTCTTGCAACTGGTCGTTTAAAAACGCGCTGGGGGCGATAAGAATCGTTTATTTAAGGTTTTCTAGCTGAAAATTATGTCGAAGATAATAGTAAAAAATAAGATGGCTATTGAGCGAATGCGTATCGCGGGCGAATTACTTGCTCGAGTAATGGAAGAAATTGCAGAACATGTAGTTATTGGTTGCAGTACGTATGAAATTGATAGGCTTTTTGAACAAAAAATGCTGGAAAGAGGCTTAAAACCGGAATGTAAGGGTTATGCAGGGTATAAATATGCAACGTGTATATCTTTGAATGATGTAGTAGTACATGGTATTCCATCGAAAGAAGTTATTTTAAAATCTGGTGATTTTGTTACTATAGATGTTGTGGGATCATATAAAAAATATTGTGTGGACATGGCTCGGTGTTTTTTTGTTGGGAAAGTAGATCCTGTGGCAAAAAAAATGGCTGCAGTCGCACAGCAAGCGTTAGATGTGGCTATCGATAGAATTAAGCCAGGGTGTCGGTTATTTGACATTTCAGTAGCAATACAGCAAACGGTTGAAAACGAAGGTTTTAGTGTAGTAAGAAGTTTTGCCGGTCACGGTATTGGCAGAAATATGCATGAAGAACCTGAAATTCCGAACTTTAGGACGCAGAGTAAGATTGACGTGATATTGCAAGAAGGTATGACTCTTGCAATAGAACCCATGATCGCGCAAGGAAGCTATGACGTACAAGTTATGGCTGATGGGTGGACTGCAAAGACGGTTGATGGTGGGTTCGCGGCACATGTTGAAGATACTGTGCTTGTAACTAAAGATGGTGCAGAGATTTTTACTAGAATTTAAGGGAGATAGCCAAAAGAAGGTGTTATGAAAAAAGCTGATATAATATTGATGGATGGGATTGTAGAAAAAGCTTTGCCGAATGCTGTATTTCAAGTGAAATTGATAGATGGCGGGCACGTAATTTTGGCGCATGTTTCAGGTAAAATGCGTATGCATTATATTCGTCTTTTACCAGGGGACAAGGTTGCTGTTGAGCTTTCCCCTTATGATTTAACAAAGGGACGAATTATTTCTCGTTATAAATAAAACATTTAGATAGAAAAGAGAATTGAACCATGAAGGTAAGAACTTCCGTAAAAAAAATATGTGGACATTGCAAAATAGTTAAACGTGGTAAAGTTGTTCGTGTGTTATGTGAAAAACAACCACGCCACAAACAGCGTCAAGGTTAATGACTTGTTTATGATGAAAATTGTTGTAAGTTTTTATTTGAGCAGAGAGGTTTTTTAATGGCTCGTATTGAGGGTGTACTTCTTCCAAATGAAAAGCGTGTAGAAATCGGATTGACGTATTTGTATGGCATTGGCCTTGCAAGATCTCACGATATTTTAAAAGAAACTGGCATTAGTCCAGATGTACGTATAAAAGATTTAACTCATGAACAGGTTGCTGCAATTCAAAAATTTATAACAAAGTTTTTTGTTATAGAAGGTGGTTTGCGAAAAGAAGTTACGTTGAATATTAAACGACTTCAAGAGATTGGTTCTTATCGAGGAACTCGGCATAAGAGATCTTTGCCAGTTCGGGGGCAACGTACTAAGACTAATGCAAGAACGAGAAAAGGTCCCAGAAAAGCTGGTGGGGCAGTTGCTCTTAAAAAGGTTGTTACTAAGAAATAGATTTATCAACTAACCAGTAACCAGGGTACATAATGGCATATAAAAAGAGTAAGAAAAAGCAATATAAAAACGTAGATTCTGTTTTAGCGCATGTTAAATCTTCTTTTAATAATACGCTTGTAACTATTACTACGATGGACGGTGACGTTGTAATGCGTGGAAGTTCAGGACAATTGGGTTTTAAAGGAGCTCGTAAAGGGACTCCTTTCGCGGCAACACAAATAGCTACAAAATTAGGCAAAGAATTACAAGTTCTTGGCGTAAAAGTAGTTGAAGTCAATATGCAAGGTCCGGGGTCTTCACGGGATTCTGTGATTAGAGGTTTGCAGGCAACTGGATTGATGGTAACGGTATTGCGAGATGTGACGCCGCTTCCTCATAATGGATGTAGGCCTGCTAAGAAAAGAAGAATGTAACGCATAAGAGCGTAGGTTTTTGTATAATAATTTTGGTAGTTACTTAGTAGTAAATTGTTGGTAGGATTATGGGAAAAAAATTATCCGGATGTAAAAGATGTCGGCAAACTGGAGTTAAGCTTTGTTCTAAAGGTCCTAAGTGTGTTCTTGAAAAAAGGCCACTGACCCCAGGACAACATGGTAAAAAATCTTCAGTGAAAAAGTCATCTGAATATGGAAGACAGCTTCAAGAAAAGCAAAAAGTAAAGTTTATGTACGGAGTTCTCGAAAAGCAATTTCAACGTTTTTTTGAACTTGCTTCCCGTCAAAAGGGAGTTACTGGAGAAACACTTTTGAGCTTATTGGAACGTCGATTAGATAACGTTATTGCGCGATTAAAATTAGCAACTTCAAGAGTTCAGGCTCGTCAGATGGTTGTTCATGGTCATATTTATGTTAATGGGGAACGGGTAAAATCACCATCATTTTTAGTAAATGAAGGCGATGTTGTTACTCTTTCAGATAGTTCTCTTAACAAAAAAGTTTTCTTGGCGAATGTTGTTGACAAGAAAATGAATATGGGTCTTCGTGTTCCTGAATGGCTTGAGCTTAATAAAAAAGATAGAACAGGGACTGTTCTTAGATTGCCTATTCGTTCAGATATTACAGCTCCGATAGAAGAACACTTAATTGTTGAATTGTATTCTAAGTAAAGCTCTGTTGGATGTTGGTGAAAAGTAGCTTAGAGGAATGTGGATGCAGAGAACCTATAAACCGTTGATATCTCCAAGTTTGAGTTGGGAGAAAAAGGTGTCGTCGCCGACCTATGGAGAGTTGATTGTTCAGCCTCTTGAACCTGGCTTTGGCATAACGCTTGGTAATGCGTTGCGTCGAGTTATTCTTTCTTCTGTTGAAGGCTCTGCAGTAACCTCTGTGATTATTAAGGGGGTTAATAATGAGTATTCAGCGATTAAAGGAGTGACTGAGGACGTTTTGAATGTGCTTTTAAATATTAAAGAAATTGTTATTTCAAATAAAACCGGAGAGTCGGGCAAAATGCGTCTTTCTGTCAAAGGCGAAGGTGTTGCAAAAGTTGCTGATATTAATGCAGACGAACATCTTGAACTTTTGAATCCAGAGCACATTCTTGCTCATTTGGCTACTGACGGAGAATTAGAAATAGAGTTTTTTGTGGAAACAGGCAGAGGGTATCTTGCGGCTCAATGGCCAAAAGGACAAGCTCTTCAGGCTGATGACCGTATTTATTTAGATGCGATGTTCTCGCCTATTAAGCGTGTTGAATTTCATGTTGAAAAAACTCGTGTTGGACAAGCTATCGATTACGATAAACTTACATTGAAGATTCAAACTAATGGAGTTGTCGAGCCGAAAGATGTTATTCATTACGGGACATCTGTATTAAGAACGCAATTTGAACACTTTTTGTCTGCAGCTGAAATTCCATTTAATGAAATTTCTAAAAAAGTAGACGAAGAAGCTGAAAAAGAAGCACAAACTGATCTCCAAGGGCCAACAAAAGGTTTACCAGTTGATTTGTTTTTGAAATCAATTGATGAATTAGAATTTTCAGTTAGAGCTCATAACTGTCTCGTCGGTGCGGGCATAAAACGTGTTATCGATTTGGTAAATCTTACTGATGAAGATGTTTTGAAAATTAAAAATTTTGGTCGCAAATCTTTGCGTGAAGTGAAAGAAATTCTTGGTGCATTTGGCTTGCATTTGGGGATGAACATCAAGGAATTAGATTTGAAAAAAGCGATCAAGCAACAGGAAGGAACCAAGAAGTCATGAATCACCAAAATGGTAGAAAAAAGCTCAATCTAAAGAGCGGCCATAGAAAAGCGATTTTGAGAAATCAAATTATTCACTTTATTAATTATGGTTGCTTACAAACAACAAAGACTCATGTAAAAGTAGTTCAAAAAATGGTTGAAAAAATCGTTACGCTCTCTCGTGAGGGATACGATTTTAATACGATTCGTCGTATTAAACAATTGTTGCCATATGATGCTAAAGCAGTTACTAAAATGATCAAAGAAATTGCACCTAAGTATGTCGGCAGACCTGGAGGATATACGCGTGTTATATTACTTGGTCGTCGTATGAGCGACACAGCTCCTATTGCCCGTCTTGAATGGGTTTAGTTCTGTAAATAAGTAAATAAAAAGCGCTCTTAAGCGAGCACTTGTTATAAATAAAAAGCTGCGAGATTTTTAAAAATCTTGCAGCTTTTTATTTAAGCGATCTGTGGTGAAAAATTAATTTTGTATTATCCAAGAATTTGTATGACATTTGGTGCAAGGAAAATGGACTTCATTTGCCACTTGTAACATGAACTCTGTTATTTCATCAGGTGATCCGCTCGATAATAATTCGATAGATTTATCTAGGTTTTTTTTCATGTATTCATAATTATTTTTTCTTTCGACAAAATCATGTAAGGCCATTCCTGCAATTCCGGTAAAAAATACTCCTGATGATAGTTTTTTCTGACAGTTGATACATGTAACTTCAGGCTCTTGTGCGTGATTTTCATGATATGTTAGCGTCATTTCAAGTATAGTTTTAAGGTATTCGGCTAAAATAAATGATTGAGCAAGTTGGTTGGGATTTGCCTCGCGCGTAACAGGCGTGGTAGGCATTTGGGTGTTTTCTTGCGCAACTTTCTGGACTATTTTAATTTGAGCAAATACAACAGAACAACTGGTGAGATAAAAAAAGAACAGAATCTTCATTGGGATCTTCATATATAATTAAAATATACATACATATCTTCAAACCAAGAATCGTTTTGTAAATAACGAGCGTAGCAGCGCTACGCGTTTTCGTAGCTTTATCCTGGTGTTTTTTAACCCCAGGATACTTGCGTAGTAGGGAATTGTTGACATATAGAAATGAGGACATTAGCCTGAATAAAAAAGGGAGAATGTCGTATAAATGGTGGGCGTTTGTTCGGCACAATTAGCATAGTTGGTGCTGAGGCTTTTATTTGGGGAATTTAGAGAAGAAATTAAAATAGCACAAAAGTATTTGTGATTATTATGTGTGTATTTAACTGTTAGGCATGTAATTTTTATATTTTTTGTATTTTTGAATGAGGGAGAACGGAGTAATGAAGGTTCCAAAAAAATTATTATTGATTATGGTGCTTTTGCAGTTAATAAGTACAACAAGAGTAAGTGCGCGTCGTTTTGTTGCTAAAAAGCTCAATAGTGCAAATAGGTCTTCAGGAATTGATGTTCGTAATGGTCGTATGAATATTACGCAGCCAAATCAATCGTTAAAAACTATCACGATTACTTTGCCCAAAGCTGGTTCGCGAACTCGTTTTTCAGCTGATGGTACTCGTTTGCCAGATCCTGTAACTGGCGTTAGTGGTGAAATAGTAACGCTTAATGACGGGATTTTGACGCAAGAGGGGGTGGCTCTTGGTGTGGATAAGTGTGATCTTGATCCAGAAAAAGAAACATACATAAAGTTTATCGGCGATACGCAAATAGAGTCTAACCCGTCTGATTCAGGGTTTATTTTTGGTACACGCAGTTTTTCATCTCGTAGTCCAGCAGTAAGTCGGGCGGAAACGGGCGTTGATATAAGTGTTACGGGGTCTGGTAATAGAGTTTCAGGGCGGTTTAATCCTGGTCAAAAAATTGTGTTTACTGATTCTAGCGCAGAATTAACGATAGCTATTCAAAATGCATATAACGAAAATATTGAGCTTCATGGTGGTTTATTAACATTGGGTGACGATCTTAAGTTAACTGATGATACGTTTATAGAAGGGCCTGGTGATGTTAATGTTGCTGGGTATACCCTATATTTAGGGGGCATTTATACAAGTGCTTGGGGGACAGACATAACGTTTCAGAATGCACGGAGCATAACACTTAATGGTAATATTAATGTGACTGGTTATTGGACATTTGAAGACGATTCAAAAATTAATGGTAATGGAGCGGTTCTTGATTTGTCTGGTGGAGGGCAACTTATTATAAAACCCGGCGTGACATTGCGCTTAGAGAACATTACCGTCAAGGGTCTAAGTAATATAGATGGTAAAATTGTTTTTCAATCTGGGACTTCAACGCTTTGTTTAAATGGAGCTGACGTTGAACTGTCTGGTGACTTTACTATGAATAAGGGGATTGTTGAGGTTGAGTCAGATTCGACGATCGCTTTGCGAACTAAAAATTGGAATTTTGATGGCTTATCTGTTTTGAGAGTGAATAGTCGTTTAAATTTATATACTTTTGTGTTTCCTATTAGTGATGCTTCAGGGCAAATTAATGCGCCATTGCCTTTGTTTCTTAAGCATGTATTGAGTGTAGATAATGTAAATTTAGATATAGCAAGTGGAAATCTTGAAATCGGGCCTGATGGTTTTATTTTGGAAGTCGCAGATCGTTCTATTGGTCAATCTATTTCTGACGTAACGCTTGTTGATACTCCAATTACAAGCGATGTTTTGCTTGATAAAGGAGTAACTCTTGCGCCGGTTCAGACGATTAGTGTTGATGCTGATGTGGCGATTGATGGTCGAGGTTCAGTGATTACGTTTATTCATCAGGATACACCACAATTTATTGTTCATTCAGGGAAAAAAGTAATTTTAGAAAATATAGTTTTTTCTCGTATAAATGCTGGAACATTTCGTTTGGATGCTGGAAGTGAAGTTTATTTAGGTTCAAATGTTCTTTTTGAGTTTGACCAAGATGTAACTTTTACGTCTGGCAAATTTGTGATAGATGGAGCTTCTAATGTTGTATGTATGCGTGGAATAGGTGGTAAGAAAAAAGTAACATTTAAATCACCCGACAGAGCTAAGCGCTTTGATTTAAATTATGGGTCTCTTGTTTTACAAAATATTGAACTTGAGGGGGTAGCGAATTTTATTGGGGAAAGTGATTCTTCTATCGCGCTTTCTGGTAATTCATCGGTAGCCCTTGATGGTGACACGAGTTTGAATTTTGACATAGAGGGCAGCGATAATGAAATTGTTATTAAGCAGGATGCGCTTGAATATTCTGGTTCAATAGCTTTTTCCGGAATTGCCGCTTTAAATGAGCTAACGATTCGATTTTCTCTTTATTCTTTACTCGCTGATTCTTCTCGTAGAATTGGTGTGCTGCCAGGAAATCCATTATTTATTTTAACGGGTGACCCTGGTATTTATTTAACAGATAGTTCTGATTCAGGTTCTAGTTTGGCTGGCCTTGTCTTTTCTGATAAATCTATTAGCATTCGTAATGCAAATTCAAATGCTTTTATTACTGATGCGAATTCGTTTTTACAGGTTCAAGAGCTGGAGGTTCTTGATTATCCAATTAAGCAGCAGTCGGTAGATTTTGATCTTATATCTGAAAAAATTTCTGGCCAAGGGATAGATTCTTCTTATGTTCGTATGAAAAAAAAGGGAAAAGCTTTTGTGCGGCGTAAGAGTGCTTTTGCTCGGATGCGAAGTAAGAATAGTTTTGGCTTAGGAGCTTTGGAGCGAGATACGCAGCCCGTTAAAAAACAAGATACTCCGCAAGATAAAAAGCAAGATAAGAAACAGACTAAAAAAAATATAAAAAAACAGAAAAAAAATATAGCAACGCGTAGCTTTGATTTTGATATAGAGAGAGTTCTTCCAGAAGCGCCAACTTCTTATGATGTGATATATCGTAACGAGTTAGAAATTAATGATCCGAGTGGGAATTTAAAATTTGATGGTAGAGCGAGTTCTCGTTTTAAGATTGGATCTATTGGTTTTAGTTCTTTTGATATTTTGGCCGATAAAGCAAATATATTTTTACCCGTTCAAGCATCTCTTGCTTCTGGACAAGTTTTTAGATTTTCAGGTGAGAATAATATTGTTAATGTAACAGGTTTATTTGAGTTTGGTGATGCAAATTTTGATTTACAGAAATCAGTTATATTTCAGGGGCTGCGTGTTGGCTCTCAAGATCCTATGGTTCGTATAAAAGATAATTCTGTTATTACATTGGGTCAGAACATGTATTTTGGCGCGACGATTCCAGTAGAGCTAGGAGATAAAGCAGAGTTAAAACTTGTTGGTCAGGGGCCAAATATTTCAACAATACAGTTTTATGATAGAGGCTCTCTTGCTCCTGCACTTGGTGCCCAGATTATTTATTTGACCGGTGTCGGCAAAGCGCTTTGGAATTCTGGATTATTAAATGCAATAGAGGGGAATATTTATCTTAATCCAAATGCTGACGATAATATTACGTATGTTTTTGATAATGCATCTATACGTGTTGCAGATTCTAAAATCATAGCAACTGGACTGGGTAAATCGAGTTGGACGTTGCATGATTCAAGTTTGCTTATTGAACAGAACGGCACATTTGCATTTAACGACGTAAGTAGTCCTGCAATAAGAAGTCCATTTGGGAATCAGTTAAAGCGTGGAGATTTTTCACAATTAATTATCGATGGCAACTCGTATGTTCATGTTGGAGGCAAACTTGTTTTGGGGCGTAATACAATAATAAGTGACCAAGTACGACTTGAAAAGCCATTTAATATTAAGTGGGAGCCGCTTAATATTGATGGTGATGGTCTGATTGAATATGTTGATCGTCCAGCAGAAGAAGAATCATATAAAGGTTTTGTTGCTAGGGTGCAAAGACCAGTAGCTAAAGCTTTAATTGATTCTCAGATGACATTTGAAAAACTTGCGATATTTCTTTCGCAAAAAAATACAACATTTACTCAATATGGCGTTTTGTATTATGAGCAGGTCTCGGGTACTTCTTGTGTAAGAACGAATCATGGAGTAACTATCACGCTTAATTCAGGAGACATTCCTGAAGTGCGAGAAAATAAGAAAACAAATAAAATTGAAATCATAGTACGGTCTTCCAAAGGCGAATTGAGAGCTTATGATGAAGATGGCAAACTAATTTAAAAATAAAAAACATAAAAAGTGTTTAGGAATATCTTTTTTGACAAAAGTCATGAGCATACTAGACTAAAATTTGACTTTAAGCGTTAATAGCAAGCGTCAAAAAAAAGAGAGAAAAGATCGTTTATCTATACGTTCTATGGGAGAGAAAAGTAATGAAGAAACTTTTACGTGTATTAGTCTTTTTATTAGTACCCCTTGTGACAGATCTTTTTTCTGATATCAATTTTGGAAATAGAAATTCGGCTATTAAAGTTTCTTCTGGAACTTTTAATATAGCTTGCCCAGGGTTAAGTTTTGATGGGACATTGGTTCAGTCAGGTTCTGGCGCTATAACGGGAAATACGTTTGAATTTAATGAGGGGGTTCTTGAAAGTGCTGGATCACAGGCGCTCATGACCGCTCAGTATGATCCAACAGGCGATGATACGGTAACGCTTAATGGTTCAGGTTATTTGCGTTTTGAGCCTGGCACATTAGCTAAGCAGGTTTATATCAGTGGGACTGGAAACAAAATTGAAGGTCAGCCAACTTTTTCAAGTGCTCTTAATCTTGCAAATTCGTCAACAGCATTAACGCTTGGCATACAAAGTGCGTTAAATAAAGATATTAATTTAAATAGTGGCACTTTGACGTTAAGCGATAATCTTAATTTATCTGACGATGTTCAAATTAAAGGTCCTGGAATTATTGATCTTAATCAGCAACAGTTATCTTTGGGCGGTTACTATGCGAGCTCTAACTCTTGGGATACAGATGTAACGTTTGTTGGGGCAACAGATGTTGTGCTTAATGGGAATATAGCTCTAACTGGTGCATGGACATTTAATGGCAAGAGTGTCATTAACGGTCGCGGAGCTATTCTTGATTTGTCTGATGGCGGGTCAATTACTGTTAGTGGCGCAACAGGAGCGTTATATCTTAACGACGTGTATATTAAGGGTCTTGCAGATGCTGTTAGCAAAGGCAAAATTATTTTTGATACAGCTGGCGGCAAAATATATTTAAATAACGTTACGTTGGATCTAGATGGTAATGTAACGACTCTTGTTGGTAATTATATTATTGACGGGTGCACGACTATTTTATTAAAAGATAATAATTGGACGTTTGCTGGTACAAGTTTGCTCTCGGTTAATGATCGTTTATGGCTTGATGTTTATAGGGGCGCCGGACAAATAAAAGCGCCGAATCCGTTATTTGTTGGACATGTTTTAAGTAATGCGAATGTTTTGGCAAATGAAGCAGCAGGTTTTTTAGCAATTGGGCCTGATGGAATAATCAAAGAAGTCGGGGATAAATCATCAGGCGGAAATTCATCTTCTGGTGCGTTGGTTGATCAGCCTTTGGTTGCAAACACACAGTTAACTTCAAATGCTGATATTGCTCCCGGTCAGACGATAACTATTGAGAATAATATTACGATTGATGGTGGAGGCACGGTTGTTACTTTTGCAGATCAGCCCGAACCACAATTTATTGTTTCTCCAGGTGATTCTGTTCTTTTGGAAAATATTACGTTTTCTAGAATAAATGCAAATACTTTTAGTATGGGGAAAGGATCACAGATTCAGATTGGTCAAGATGTTACTTTTGAATTAAGTCAGGAACTTACGCTGACAAATGGGAAATTGGTGATTGCTGGAACTGACAATATTTTTACTGTATGTGGCTTGAGCGGTAAACAGAAGATGGTTTTGAGTCCAGCTGATGGCGTAAGTAAGTTAATGGACTTGGGTGGTGGAACGCTTGTATTGCAAAATGTTGAGTTTGATGGGTTAGAATTTATTACGCATGATGATTCAGCTTCTCTTTTGATCGGTGGAAATGCCACTGTTCCAGTTTCTCAAGATACGAGTATAAATTTTGATATAGAGGGCATTAATAATGAATTAATATTTTTGAATGACGCGATTACTCTTTCTGGGGCGATTTCTTTTTTTGGTAATGCGGCAACGAATCAATTAATAATGCGTTTTTCTCTTATTGATCCTATATCATATGATGTCGTTACTGTTGGTGATCGTGCTGGTGTTAAAGCTGGTAATCCATTAATAATCTTTGATGGAGATACAGGTATTTATTTGACGTCAGACACTGGAACTTTAGGCTTGGAAAGGTTGAGTACGGCTGGGTTAATTTTTCCTGACCCATCAATTTCAATACGTAATACAAATGCAAATGCATTTATTGTAGATAAAAATTCTTTCTTGGATGTTCAAGAGTTTGAAGTTCTTGATTATCCAATAAAACAACAGTCTGCTCAGTTTAGGTTAAGTGCTGAAAAAATAACTGGGCAGGGTCTAGATCCATCATTTATAAGAATGAGACGAAGTAAAAAAAATGAGAAATTTGCAGTTACAGCTTATGCAAAAAAAGTCGTTAAACAAGCGCAGGAACTTGCCAAGCTTAACAAATATAAAATTAAGATAAACCCAATAAAAAACACAAAGTCAGAACAAAAGCAAATACAAAAAACTGATAAAAAACTGGTACAAAAAATAAGTAAAAATAAAAAACATAAAATGTTGCGAGGGCTTCCTGTTTTGCTAGAAGATCTAGAAGATCTAGAAGATCTAGATAAAGTAGATTTGAATCAACGAGATATAGATTTAAATGGTCTTGATGAAGCTTTTGTTCTCGCATCGAGAGCTTTGGTTCTTCCTGCCGCTTTTGATACGACGTATCGTAAAGATGTTCGGTTCGATAAGTATGTCAAGGGCAACATAGAACTTGATGGAGCAAAAGCAACCAACTTTATGAACGAATATACTATCGATGCATTGGGCGAAAGCGTTATTGGTGGTTCTGCGTTTAATCTTACACTTAAAAATGGAGCCGTATTGGAGCAAGCGTTTACTCAAGATGTACGTTTGGCGCCAAATCAATACATAAATATTGATAAAGCAGATCGTAAAGTAATTACGCTTAAAGTATCGCGGCTTTTTGAGGTGAACGATAACTTTAGAGTTGCGCCAGGGGCAGAATTAATTGTTGAATTCGTAAAATCTGGCGTTGCTGATACACCTGTGTTTCGGTTTGCCAGTGCAACGCAACTTGATTTAGAAGCAAATGCGGTTATTAGATTTAGAGGTACAGGAATTATTGAATTTGCTGATGGTGCTGTAATTAATATGAAGGGTAATAAAGTAGAAGATGGCGTTGTCCAGGGTCGTAAGATGTTTACAATTACTGATCGGGCAAGTTTTGATATCGGTCCGGATGTTCAGTTGCGTGTGCTTGATACTGGAAAAGCGTTTATTACGGGAGTAGGCCAACTTGT
Source organism: bacterium (assembly GCA_043822925.1). GTDB lineage: Bacteria > Babelota > Babeliae > Babelales > RVW-14 > JBDRBF01. The sequence continues at coordinate 19,810 of JBDRBF010000008.1, read as the reverse complement.
ATGTGCTGGTAATATTGAGCCAGCAAGTGGCGGTTTACACTTATGGCCATGCGATAGTGATGATATTATTGTGTTTCTTCAAGCTGGTGCAATATGGCGTATCGGTTCTGGAAGTAGTGTTACAACTGGTCTTGGTACTGGTAATTTTACGTTTGAATCAGGATCAACATTACAAGTGCTTGATGGTGAATTTTCTGTTAACGATAAGAGTGAGCTTCCAGTTCTTAGATCTTTGGGTGATCAGTTAACACGTGGGTATATCGAGTCGGCGATATTTAAAACGGGATCAAAGCTTATTGTTGGTAAAAACGGAAAAATATCTTGGGGTATTAACGAAGTTCATTCAGCTCGTTTAAAGACAGAAGTAAAAACATCTTTTCAGGGTCCTGTTATAGAAGCAGAATCTGGTGCAACATTTGAATTTGTATCCCGCCCAGTAAGCCAAGATGTTTCAGGATATTATCAAGGTATTGAGGCTGCTCAGATTCAAAATAAATCAATACCGTTTACATCTTCTTCGTCTGTTTATGCTCTTGATATTGCGAAATATTTTATTAACATAAATAGCAATTTGACCAATGGCTCTATTGAATATACTCTTCCCGGTTCTGTGTCTCGTAAAATACGAACAGTTAAGGGAGTGATTGTTGATCTGCTTGCGACAGATGTTATTGAACAAGATAGAGTTATTGTGAGCGCGACAGGGGCACAGAAGATTGTTATTGATGCACACAGAAAAAATGGATCACATTTTACTATTAATCAAGATGGTACGATATCTTAAAAAGGGAGAAAGTTTGGTATGAACAAATTATTTGGAAAATTTATTTTTGTTATGCTGCTGGCTAGTGGCACTGTTATTGCTTCAGCTGAGCCAGATTTTGATGAACCAGAACAAATAGAACAAGATCAGGCAGAGTATGAGCAACTGGAGCAAGAAGTGCTGGAGCAAGATATTGTTGAATTAGAACAAATAGAACAAGAAGCGCAAGAACAAGCTGCGCCAGATCAAGTTGAGCCTGAGCAAATAGAATCAGTATTAGCTGATCCAGAACAAATAGAACAGATAGAACCAGAAAAAGTTAAAAAAGATAAAAAAGAGAAAAAGAAAGAAGCTCAAGAAAAGAAAAATACTCGTCAATCCAAGAAAGAGCAAGCTCGCTTGAATAAGCAAGTTCGCAAGCAGGAGCGAGCAGAGCGCAGACAGGCGCGTAGAGATAGCCGTCGGCATGAATATGACATGGTTTTAAAGATGGCCAAAAAGAAAGAAGCAGCCAAGAGAAAACAAACATTGGTAATGCGCCATGAAAACGAAAAACTTGTGACACGCTGGACCGAATCGCACAGTGCAGAAGTAGCACATGATTATGAATCAGGTATGTATTCTGATTTGTATAAACAACCAGCGTGGGATACACCGGCGACATATGTGCCGTTCAAGCATTTGCTTAATGTCGGCTTTGAATATAAATATGCAACTGATGCGTACGGCAATAGTGGCGGCAGTGGTGATTTAACGAGACTTGCGTTTGGTGAAAATACGATTTTATTAAAAGATTTATTGCTTGTAAGTAAATTGATTAAAGAGGGTAAATTTGAGCCTAAAAATGGTTTAGATTTTAATTATTTAACAGATTTGGCCTATAAAAAGGTTAATTTCTTGGGTCAGGCAGAAGATTGCATCATAAATTTTGATTTATCGCGTTATTTATGGAAACGCAATATTGTTTGTGGTGTACGGATACCGTTTGTATATCAAAAACATACGATAAGTACTGAAGAACCTGCATTAACCATTGATGAGCGCAAGAGCGATGGTTTTATGCAGATGATATTGCAATATGGTTCTTTTGAGAATTTTGTTAAAGATGTTTTCAGAGCCAAAGGCATGAACGAATTTGGTGGTAGCAGTAGTGGCTTTGGTGATGTTGAGTTATATTCCCATATTAATTTTGAATCTTCTCGTTTTGAAAGCATGATTGCTGGTGCAAAAATTATAATTCCATCAGCATCTAAACGAGCAAGTGATAAATTATGGGCTCCTGAACTTGGCAATGGTGGTTTCTTGGGTATTGCTTTATTTAGTGGCATTTGTTTGCATAAGAGTAAGTATCTTAATCCACATATGTTTGTCCAGGCTACGGGGTTTGCTGATGCGCATGTAAATAGACGTGTGCCTAAAAAGATGACATTAGAGGTTAATGCTGGAAGCGAGCTATTAGGCGTTACGTTTGGTGATCGTGTAACTCAAAAACGTGGTGTCGAACTGGGTGACGCAGAAGAAGCACCATTTAAAGAAATTGGCGACAATATATTGTCAGTTAATATGCGCAAGGGCATAGAATTTAATGCGCGTATGGGTAACATGATTGAAAAATTTGTTTATCGCCGTGCATTCTTAGACGTCTTTTATGATTTATATGTTAAAGCTCATGATACGTTTTCAGGTTTTAAAACCGAAGAATGGAATATTGATCCATATAGACTTTGTTCACAGGCCGTAGCTCACAAAATTGGGGCAGAATATAGTTATCAATATGATAAATCTTCACGTTTGCGAGCTGGAATAGACTATGTTTTTGCTGGTCGCAATATGTCTAAGACCCTTGGTGCACATATTAACATGAATTATTCGTTCTAAAAAAAAAATAATCTGGCAAGCGGGTAATAGCTTGTTTGCCAGATTATAAAAAAATTATTTTTTTGTGGGGAAAGAGGTAATGAGAGCAAAAAAGACAGCTATTACGTATACTTTCAAAAATGTGTGGCTTGGTGCCGGTATCGTTATAGGTGTTTTTTTTGTATATCTTTTGTTAGCTCCAAGTCCTGTATATAAAACTGGTTTTAGGACCTTGCCTGAAATTCAGGCGTATGCTCAGCAAAAACTAGAGACGGTGAAGATTGATACTGATAATACGTTGCGTCCTGTGTTTGATACGTTTTATCAACAATATGTTCCAACGTTTTTTTCTAAAATTAAAGATAAATTTTACAAGTTATTGTCACTTATCTCTCTGGTTAAAGAACCAGCGTTTTCGCCGAGTTTTTTTAAGACGCTTGTTATTAATCTCGGCAACGAGCGTGATAAAATTTCAGGCGATGTGATTACAAAAATTATAACGACAGAAAATAGTAAGCTAGTTGTTTTTGGTAATTTGTACTCAGCGTTCCATTCACTCGTGCGTGATCTGGGTGAATTAAAAAATCTGGGGATTATCGATGATACGTTAAAAATTATAAAGCCTGATTATTATATTGTTTTTATGGGTAACGTTGTGAGCCGTTCTTGTTACTCTATGGAAACAATGGCTATTGCTATGAGACTGCTGGAAGCAAATAAAGACAAATTTATTTACTTGCGCGGTAATCATGAATCTAAAAATTATTGGCAAGAACATACGCTCAAGCGTGAATTGCAAATTCGTGCTGTTGATCTGTCTGAGCAAACACTCCCGTTGGAAAAAGAGGTTAATAAATTTTTTAATACACTCCCATTGGCTCTGTATCTTTCTGTGCCTGGATCTGAAACAGATTTTGTGAGAATATCTCATCTCGGGCGTAGGCAAAGTATTATGTTGCGTGAACATAATTTTGCAAAATTTTTGATGGCAAAAGGCGAAGCCTTTTCTTCATATATTATTCCAGAAGTTGTTGATAGCGAAGATGTGCAAAGTCCGGTACGGATCCGGGCAATTATTCGGGGAGAGAAAAAACGTGTCTCGTTCCAGAAAATGGAAGGCTTGCGATATTTAGCTCCTGATTTGGATTCTGTTGCCTGGAACATTTTATCTTGTCCTACGTATGTGTTCCAAAAAGCACTTGAATTTTATTATGATGCGTTTGTTACACTTTCTGTAGCTTCTGATATTGATCGCTGGACGCTTACATTGCATAGGCGTGATATTCGTACGCAAGATGCTTTTAAAACAATTAGTTATTATTTATTGTCTGGTATTAATACGCAAACTAAAAAAGTACTTGCACGTAATCAGGCCAAGCCAAGTGAAAAAGATTTAAAAATAGCGCAAGAGGCGCAGCGAGAACAGGTGCGTAAAGAGCCGGTAGCTCCTGTTCAAGAGCTTGTTGTGCCAGAACCTGTTGTGCCAGAACCTGTCGTGCCAGAACCTGTCGTGCCAGAAGTTCCTGCTCAAGAAGTTCCTGCTCAAGATCTTGAATCTAAAACAGAAAAATTGCCTGAGCAAAAAATATCAGAAAAAAAACTTCCCGATATTTCACGAGCTCTTATTCAGCAATATGTGATAGAAAAAATATTGACAGCAGAGCAGTGGCAGAAGATTTATAAACAAATTTTAACGCCTGAGCAACGCGTAAAAGTAGATAAGAAATTATCGAAAGTTACTGAGCCTGTTATTACGCAAGAAGTTCTTGAGCCTGTTGTTTCTGAGCAATCTGATATTCAAGAAGATTTAGTATCACCAGAGGTGCCAGAAGTTTCAGTGCAGCCTATGATTTTTGAACCTCAGGGCGCGTCTTTAGAATAAATTATTTGATATTTGAGCTCATCTTATAAACGCATAAGGGGTACAATGAAGAGCGTGTTAAAAAAACTTTTTTTGATATTTGTATTATCGAGTGCTTGCGTGTATGCGCAGACTGATTCTGAGATTGACCAGCAAGAAGATACAGACGAGATTCAAGAGTCTGAAGATTTAAGCCAAGAACCTGACGAAATAGATCAAGCAGCTGAAGCTCAAGAATCTGAGTATAAAAAAGAAAAAGCTCAAACAGGCATAGTAAGAGTTCAGGGCAATAATGTTACGATACAAAGTAACGTATTTCTCAAGGGTTATGATGCCACTATGTGTTTGGGTGGCAAATTTCGGGAAGATTTATTTTATTATGACCGTGTACACACGTTGCGTGATGATTTTTACGATCAAGTTGAGTACTTTAGACATCGTCTTGATATAAATCTTGGGATAGAGCAGGGAACAAAAAAATATGGCAAGCCAGCCATGGAAGGATTTGTTCAGTTAACAAATTATGTGTACTGGCAAAATAATGGGGTATATGCGCCTTTTAGTGTTTCAGCTATTAATTCCCCAGAGCTCGATACGATAATTGCAAAAGATGTTAAAGTAAAGCCGTTAATACCGTTATTATACGCATCTCAAGCCTGGTTCAAAATAAATATCGATACGTTAACTAAAAAATTTTTAACGGGTGGGCCTACATTTGTTCAGCTTGGTTTTTTTAAGTATATAGCTGGTCGCGGTATCTCTATGGGATATCATGACGACTTGGCTGTTGAGTATCTTGGATGGGAAGGGGATGCGGGGTTTCAGCGTTTTCGCTTTGCGCCTCCTGGCATTTTATTTAGTACGCAATTATATAAAGATTTGACGTTTGATTTGTACTATATGAAATGGCATGAACTAAATGCGAGCATTATTGATACTGCTGCGCCAGTTTATAGACACTTACTTGATAATGGCACGCGGCCACAACGCGGACGTAATAAAGATAGTGATTCGTTTGCGGTAAAATTAAAATATACGCCAAAAGAAAGTGTGTATTGTGAGCCATATTATATTTATACACGCATGCCTGAGCAAACTATTGAGATGACCGGTGATGCTAGTTCTTATTTAAACACACTCGGTTGCATGGTTGATTACACGTATAATAATTGGAATGTGAATTTTGAAGTTGCGGGGCAGGCTGGTCATCAGGATGTTCATGCTATTGACCGTAATGTAAAACAGCTGACAAGAACTCAAGATGGCGCGGTCTCTGAAGTTTTTAGTCACGTTGTCTATCAAAAAAATCGGATGACGGTTGGTTCAAATACTGATGCTGTTCCTGCAAGTATTAAGAATGGGGCGAGTGAGCCTGTTGATAAATATGATCCAACGATTTATCTTGATTACATAGTAAATCAGGACGGAGACCGGTCTCTTGATCGTCAAGGTAAGAAAATAGAGGGAGGCCAGGGGTCCAAAGGGGGTAACCCTGAAACTATTTATAACGCAGATTATTTTGGTAATCAACGGTTTCGTTCAGGATATAAGTTAGAATATAAAGGCTTTATGGCCGTTGCTGACGTAAGTTACCAGTTCACAAAGTACCCATTTAAAGTCGCAGGAGCTCTCGGGCATATTTCAGGAGACAATTACCCATATAACGAAGAAACGAGTAGAGATTATAAAGGTTTTATTCCAATGCGTTCTCGTTATAAAGGCCATGCAGTACAGAGTATTTTGTTTTTTGATCGCCAAGTTGTCCCGCGTCCGGTTAATATTTGTAACAGAACGTTATACGCGTTTAATAATTTAAAAGATTTGAGTAACTTAGAATTTATTGGATTTGCCGGTACTTGGTTCCCATTAAAAGATCACGATAAAATGTCACTCACAACCGATCTTATGTTTTTCTGGGAAGATGCGCAGCTTAAAAAATGGGATAAAAATCTTCGGTTAGATGACAAGTCAGAAGAATATCTTTCAGTCCAAAGAGCCAAGCTTGGTTTTCCCGGTGTGCCGCGTACGTATACTGGTACAGATGCTGATAAACTGCTTAATAAAGGCTGGGTTGGTTCGCAAGATGCAAGCCATATGCTCGGTACCGAAATAGACGTGAGAATGCATTATCGTATTATTAACGAATGTGATTTTTATACTAAAGCAGCCGTATTCATTCCTGGTCAATTATATAAAGATCTTGATGGCCAGCCCAATGAGCTAACCAGACGCTTAGATGATATGAATTTGAGCAAGTATGAGAGTTTGGGTAGCGAAGTTGCATATGGCTTTATTGTTGGTCTTAACTGTAAATTTTAGAGTTTTAAATTTAAGAGAGAAAGAGAGTGCGCTATGAAATTTTGCATGAAAATATATTTGTTTTTAGGCTTTGTGTGTCTCGCACATTTTGCGTACACAGATAATACAGATGCGCAAGATATAGAGATGTCGATTCAAGATGTTGACTTGCCTGCCCTTCGACCTGTCCTTCAAAGCCACCTGGGCGTAGGGGGAAGCTACGAGTCGATAGGCGAAGGCCAAGAGTGTCGTATGGATCAAGATCTTGAGTATGTGTGTCGGGAACTTGTACGTTCATATATTTTTGAAGAAGAATTAACACGCGGCGTAAAAACGCCAAAAAAAGAACAAAAAGATGAAAAAGATATTGTTGAGGTTAAAGATGTCGAGTGTCTTTGTTCTGAACTTGGGCATACGTATTTAGGAACACATGTCTGCCAAGAAGCTCAACTTCCTGCTCATTGCAAGCGAGCATATGACGTTATAATTAAAGCATTTAGTGGCCAATTAGATCGAGACGTTAAATTAAATAATAAGACGGTGGTAAGTCGATCAGGTGTTGGAAAAAGTTTAGAACGATTACTCTCGTCTTTTAAGAGAAAATATATCGATCCTATTGTTTGTGCTTGTAATTTTGAGCCAAAATTGCAAGGTGCTATGAATAAGATTTGCAACGATAATAAAATTTCTTTTGATGGGGTGTATAGTAAGCTTACAGATGTTTTTGAGGCAAAAAAACAGGCATTGAGTGAGAATTTGCTTGTTGTGTTTGGGCGCAATAAATCCCAGGTTTCTGGTAATAAAGCATTGAGAGATATTGCTGGAGATTTAAGATTGGGAAGATCTCAAATGCGCAAAAATGCGTCACAAAAAGTAGTTACGAAAGATTTTTTAAACGATTTTTTTACGCCAAACGAATTTCAAGCATATGTTGAAATTGAAATGAAAGAATTTGTTTCTTTTGCAAAAAATATAAGTGTTTCTTTATGGTGGCAAGAGCTCAGTCAAAATATTGATTTATCCAGTAAGTCATCGGCAAATAGTAAAATAGTTTTTAAAACAAACAAGAGGCATTTGTTAACGCCTCCTGCTTGTTTTAAAAACTAGATTTTTAGAAGACGTTAAGCGTTTGTTGGAAGCCCGATTGTAATTCAAGCGTCGCTCCACCAGAGCGTTCGATAGTTAAGTTATGTGCTATTTCTCCATTGCCAAATATAATCCCTTGAGATATTGACGTTGCATCATCGTTATATAAGAAGTTTCGTTGGCTTAATATCAAGCGACCATTGATGAGTGTTAACCCATATGGTGCTGATAGCGAAGAGTATTCGATATAAAACGTCGATGTTTCGTTTGTCATGACCAGTAGGTCGCTTCGTTTACTTGGTGGGGCATAGTGAAATACCATGTTGCGTAAAATACTGAGTGTAGCATTTGGTAAAATAGTGCATGGCTGATCTGACATGTATTCGAATTCACAGTCTCCAGAGAGCGTCCAGCTATACATGTTACAGGTTGTTAAAATATCAAGGCTGCCTTTTTTAAAATAAAAATTGTCATCTTGGTACCATTCGATATTCTTGAGAACAATTTTACAGTTGTCATCTGTGCATTGTATTTTTTCTCCTGAGACATTTTTAATTATCAAGCCATCAAGGGTAAGCGTAGAGCCTGTTTCTCCTGTAATCAAAGATTGTGTTGTTATATTTGGTTGAACAACGATTTTGCCTTTTGGCCCGAGTGTCAAAATAGCTCCGCCGCCTTTAAGTGCCGTATTGCCCTGAAAGGTGAGTGTATAATTTAAATCTTCGTCTTGTGCAAAACGTACGGTTGTTTTGTCTCCAAAAATAAGTTCTGATTTTTCGTTACCTAAAGAAAGATGTTTTGGAGAAAAGTCGCGAAATAAAATATTTTCATATGTTACATGTATATCATCTGAGACAAATAATAATGGCTCGTCCGCTTGAGTAAAACCTAAGAACTGGGTGTTACCGTTAACGCGAATCGTTTTATTTATTTGTCCGTTAATTGTTTCAGGAAATACGCGCATTGGTCTATCGGGAAATAAAACGGCATAGCGTTGAAGTGCAGAATCTGAGCTGTAATCGACAAACGATATAGATTCTTGCCGTATTCGTCTGATTGATCCGTTATGAATTATGGTAACAAATTTATGGTTTGGATCTTGAATTCTGAGCGGTCTGATATTAAATTGGTCGACTGTTTCTAGTGGGTCATAGGTAAGGGCGACACGGTCAACCGTTAAAGAAGCTGTTTCAGAGAATTGTAAAATATTATTTTTTGTTATTATATTTGTTGGTCCTTCGACGTATATGCCACCAGAATTTATTGTGTACACAGGATTTGGTGAAGAATCTGTGCGTTCTAAGTCCATTTCTATTTCGGTGTCTGAAAGTCTTATTTGTGATTCTTTGTCCATCTGAATAGAGCCTGTCCCTAAGCCCTTGAGCTTGACGCTGGTTAAATTTAGTTTTGCGTTGCCTAGGATTAGGATCCGGCCCCCTTCTGAGATATCAAGAACGTTTCCGTTACCATTAATTTGTCCGTCGCCAATAAATGCCCAGGTGCCCTTAACGCGGGTAAAACTATCAAGTTGTATATCCAGAGCGCTGTTCCATAAGAAAATGCCTTCCCAGGTATTACTAGCGCCACCTAGAGAGAGCGTTCTATTGTTCAGTACAATTTGTCCGGGGCCATGAAATTTTGCGTTGTCGCCTAAGTTTAAATTGTCCTGCAAAATAATAGAGCCACCATTAAAATAAAGATCGGTGTTAAATGCTGTTTGGATAGACATGATAAGCCCAGTTACATCGTCTTCAAGATCTATTCTATTATTAGTGTGAAAGAGTGGTTGGCCGTTAAGTAAGCTGGTGTCACCAGTAAGAGATTTTTCTACGAAGACTTGGCTTCTAAAATCTCCTGCTCCGACAATTAAATTGTCTCGTTCGGCCAGATGTATGGTGTTTTGAACGGCCGGTTCGTTTGATTTTACGGGGTAAAAAATAGTACCATCGATATTTATTGGATCTTGTGGTGGAGTCGGCGTTGGTGTTGGGACCGGTTTTTCGACGGTCGGGTTCAGTGTTCCTGCACCAAAAAAACCTGAAGAGCCGTTATTATTGTATGTGCCATTAATAAAGTGAATATTTTCTCCTGCTATTTTTCCGGTTTTCTCTGTAAAAATAGTACCGTTTTGTATATCGAGAGGCTTGTCGAGTGTAAATGTTCCATCGTTTCTAACGACAATTTTTGATTCGTTACTTCCAAAAAATAAGTAACCGTGCATGTGTGTTGAGAGAAAACAAAAGCACAGTAAAATAGTTATTATTTTTTTATTTACGTTTTTGTTCATATGTTATCTTTCTCTTTATTAGTAATTTTTAGTTTTTGGCATTTTTGTATGTTAAAAAACCTGTAGAGACATCAATGCTTGCCCCGGGAAATATATCTATTTCAAGGTCATACGCTGCGTTGCCATTGCCAAAAATAAGCCCTTTATCTTTTGTCGTTGGGGATAGATTTGTAAAAATAACACTGTGATCTATGAGCAAGTGTCCTTTGGTTAGTTTGAGTCCCGTTAGTCCAGATGTATAAAAGACACAGCCGTTTAAGAATAATTGGGATGTAAGATCCTGCATTGCAATATGTGTTTGTTTGTTATCTGTAGGGTTGTAGAAAAAATAAAAACCAATATCCATAAAGAGTTTTGAATTTTTCTTTATCGTAAGATTATATGTCGATGCATACTCGAAAATCCAGAAGTCGCCTTTAAAGTTAACTGTATTTACAATATCAAGAGCGCCCCATTCAAAAGTAAAATCGCCACCTAAAAGAATATCACTGTCGTTAAGTACCAGTTTTTGATTAAGTGCATCTCCAAATTGTATTGATGGGCCTGATATTGGATTGTTTTTTAGTGCTTTAAGTTTCGTATTGCGTATGGTGAGCTTTGTGGCAGCAGCGCCATCGATTACTAACAGAGCTTCATCTGCAAAAATAAGATTGTGTCCTTGGCCATCGATCGTAAGATTGCCTGATATTTTGAGTGTTTTGTTTGCGGGTATCGTCAGGTCGCCTTGTAAAAATAGTGTGTGATTTTGTCCGTTTATTTCGCCACCATTTGGAATAGTTACGTTTGATGCAAGTGTCAGGTCGCCATCGAGTACTAATTTGCCTGCTGCGTCGATATTTATTGCTCCAGCGACAGGAAATAAGACATTAAGATTTAAGAGGCCATTGGCTGTAAGCCCTTGGTCTAATCTAACAAAACCGCGTGCAAATTCACTGTCTGCGAATGTGTATGATGTGCTCTGAAAATTAACATTTGTTGTTGCATCAATGCTGCCGGCTGTGTATGTTTTTGTGTTAAGAAAAAAAAATGCGCATAAAAAAAATAATTTGGGGGCGATCCCCAATAACCGTAACTTCATAAACTTTCTCCCTTATTGGTTTGTTATCATGAACTTTAGTTGTCATCCTGAACTTGTTTCAGGATCCAAGCCATATTCAATTAAGAATTATATATACCGTGCTGATAGCAAAAAATAGTGAGATGCCTAAAAATGCAAAGCTATTGAGTCTTTTCCAAAAGAGTAGCGTTGATTCAGGGGCGTCTTTGTGTGCGCGTATAAAATATTCGTATTGTCGTCCACATAGTATTTGAAACAGAAAAGAGACAAAAGCCATTATTAAAAGTAATAAGTAAATGTTGTCTGTTGTTGTAAAGTAACCAACTTGTGGAATAATTTGTTCAATAACAAATCTATACCCAAGTAGCGCTGTTAGTGCGGTTATTGAAAGTTGAAATTTTCCAATCGTATTTCCAAGACTCAGGAGAAATGCAAAGAGCGAGAAAAATGCAACGACAAATAATGGGATAAAGAGAACGAGTAATTTTTTGATGCTGGTTTTTTCGATATTAATCGTAAACAATACTTTGGGGTTTTGGGCTGTTTTTGTTTTATCTTCTTTGTCGAATTTAAGGGTCATGTATCCAGGTTCAGCGTTGAGGTCTTTGAGTTTCCAGCTGGCGGGGAAAATTTCAGGTGCTGCTTGAAACGATGTATTATCTGCCATAAAATACATTTCGTTTGGTGCGACAAAATCATTGGACATCATGATGGCAATTTTGTGGTCTTCAAATGGGAATTTATGATAGTTTAGATCGCTTTTTACGGTGAATAATACGTTGTATTTTACGAAGAGCTTGTCTTCAATTTTGCGAATATCTGGTGGTGATACGCGTAAATTATCGCATTTATCAAAAGAGAATTTTTGAACGGTCTGCAGGGTGATTTCATCTGGGTTAAAGACAAACCAGACGATTGCATCGATTTGGAATTTACTGTTTTTTATATCAAAAACAGGCAGATTTTTAATAAGCATGCCTGTTTTTACTTTGACGGTAAAAGCGCCAAATTCTTTAATTACTTTTGTGTTTATTGGCTGAATCTGGGGTACAATGTCTGTGGTATTAAATTTACTTAATGCCATTTTAAATGAGGTTACGATAGCAATACTTATTAATATAAGCACAGCAGCCCGAAATTCTATTGATGTGATTTGAAAAAGCGCTTTGAACCGTTCTTTTATATAATTCATGATTCGCCTAGCGGGTTTTGGATAAAGACCATTCTTTTTTCTTTTTTCCCGTATTAATCCAAATGTTATGGGAGAGCGTTTTTGTTTGTTTATCAAAATGTATAGCTAGACCCTTGAAATTAAATTTTGGTGTGTTTTCGATACGTGTAAGCAGTTTTTTTCGTGTTATTGGTGGTTTTATTTTCTTCATAAATTCATACGCTAAAACTGCGTTAATATAACCTTCGAACGAAAATGGCGTAATATTTTTATTGGGCAAGTATTTTTGCATGTCTGCGCGATACTCTTTTGCAATCGCAAGATTGCTTAGAACTGGGTCCGGGACTACTGATGAAACGATAATATTCACACCGCGAGATTTGCGTAATGTTTTTTGAATAGAATAGAGATTTGAGAGTCCAAAAAAAGCGGTATTATGTAGGCCTTTGTTTAAAATTTCGCGTATAAAGTGATACGCGGGTCGAGCTTGTGCGATGCAGAAGATCGCATTTGGGGCGCTTTGTGCGAGTTCGTTTACAGCTCTGGTGATGTTGACGGTGTTTTGCGGGTAAGTAGCCAGGGCCATAAGTTCTATGCCAAATTCTTTGAGAATATCTTGTAGTTCGTCTAGAACTGCTTCGCCCCAATCTCCTGCTTCATAAAAAATGGCGATCTTTTTTTTGTTTAGTTTTTTGATTGCGTAGTGCACGAGTGCGCGTAATTCTTTTTTGTGCACGGGGCGATAATATATGAGATTTTTGTATTGCTCTCCTCTGAGATTTTCGACGCCTTCGACGGGAAATAGCCCGAGTATATTTTTTGTTGCAGGTTCTTTTTGGAGCATGCTTATAGTATCTGTGCCGGTTAGGCTTAAGAAAATATCAGATTGTTTCATAAGCTCTGTTGCATTTTTGACAGCTCGTGCGCTATCCCATTTATTATCTTGAGAGTTTAATTTTATTGAGAATGGGATATTTTTTTCGTTTTTAATTTTATTAAAGTAGAGGTTCATGCCGTCAAAAAGCTGTTGGCCAATTATCGATCCTGCGCCGGTTAGTGGGAGTGTTGCTGAAAGTATGATTTGATTTTTGCCTGAAACTTTTTGCGTTTTAATTGTTGGTGTGGGAGCTTTTTGATTTATTGGTTCTGGGTTTGCTTGTTCTGGTACTTGTATTCCGGGAGCGTCTTGCGAGAGTTTTTTAGGCGCTTTGGTTTTTTGTGCTTTTTGTATTTGTTCTGCTACGCCTGGTGCAGCATCTGGTATTTCTTGTAATGCTTCTTGGGCTAAAATGGGAACCATATATATGAGTACAAAAAGTATTAGAATAATTATGGTCTTTGATTGCTTCATCTACTTCTCTCTTTTTATTACTCTTTTATGACTCTTTTATTACTTGGCTCTCTGTTCTTTGTCATCCCAGACTTGATCTGGGATCTAAGCCTTATTCTTTTACTTAGTTATCTTCAACAGTATTAAAAAATTAAGCAAAAGTAAATTGTATGGAAAAGTGGTTCAAAAAAGAGTCAGAGGGGTTAAATTTGTGTCGTGTCCGTTAGTCTTTCCAAATTTCTTTATAATTATCTGTTTTGGTATGAATTATGGGTGATTTGTGCTTAAGAAATTCTTTGGGGATTATGTATGTAAATGTGTGTGTGCCTGTTCCCTTAACGTTTTCGATATAGAAGTGTCCTAACAGTGTTATTTTTTCGGCATTAAACGTAACATCAGACGTCATTTGAATTGTGACCATTTCTAGTTCTATTGTTTGATTTTTTGAAGAGCCGAAGTTAATTGATGAGAAATTTTCATCGCTTTTAATATTTAGGAGCGTGATGTTTTTGAATGTGACGGTTGTATCATCGGGGCCATCAATTAATAAAAGAGCTTTATCTTTAAAAGTTATGGTGTGATTTTTGCCATCGTAGGTGCAACTTTTTTTAATAAGAAGTGGCTTTTCTGTTGTTATGACGAGGTCTTTATCGAGCGTAATAGTTTCACCATGAATGATGTTGTTGTAAAAAAACTGACCCCTAAAAAGACAAAACAACAAATATATTTTTTGTTCATAATGTTTCTTTCTTTATTGAGTAACGTTTTTGTCATTCATGGTTAAAAAAGACGCATGTTTTTTATAATTTATGGTCAAAAAAGACGGTAACATTTGTCAGTTCATGGTCGGAATGTATTCTAGCCGTGTTTCAAAGTCAATTTTTCTTTTCCTGGGGCTGCGCTACGCTTATGCCCAGGCTACGAGAACCATATCAAGCCGCTGGCTTGATGACATGAGATAAAAAAACAAGAATTAGATTTTTCCCTAGCTCCCCCATTTTTTGTCGGGGGACTAAGCCGGCTCCCTCAGTTTTGTTCAAAAATGGCCGTTTTTTGCATAAATTTAATTCCATTTGCAATAACGTTAATAAGATATAAGCTTAGATTAATTTGATATGTCATTAATTGCGGCGTGTCATAAGTAAGTTATGGTGTCTAAATGAGGTTATATCTGTTCTCGTTTCTAAAAATGGAGAATCTATCATGAAGAAGAATATTTTGCTAACTGGTTTTTTGGCAGGAGCTTTGGTGCTTGGCTTTAGTGTGCAAATTCAGGCGATGAAAGAAGAAGAAATTGTAATTGAAGAAAAAGGTGATCAAAAAGCTGGAATTAAAAGAAGAAGAGATGGGGGATTATACAATTCTGATTTTGATAAACAAGGAATTAATCCAAAAAAGAGACAAAAAATTGATGGACAGACAACTCAGCAAAATTCGGGTACCAATTCTGGCACTCAATCTAATACCCCATTTGTTTTAGGTAATGATTTTCAACAAAGCTTTTCATTGTTAGTTCCTGAAGATAATAATGGGGGCTTTTTTAATTATGTGAAATCTATTCCAGGACGTTTGCGTGAGGGTTTTAAAGCTTTTTTTATGAATCAGCAAGTCAATCGGCAAGTAAATAATCAACAGGTCAATCAACAGCAAATAAAACAAACGCAAGTTATCAATCAGCAGCAGCAGCAAGTCAACCAACAGCCAATAGTACGTTATGATGTTCAGGCTTTCCAGGATGCTTGTAATGGTGTAAAAAACCTTGCGGGCAGGAATTTGCGAGGGGCTTCATTAGCTGGACGTAATTTGGAAGATGTGGATTTTACAGGAGCAGATCTTACAGAAGCAGATCTCAGGGGTGCAAATTTAAATAGAGTAAGACTTGTAAATACTATTTTGCCGAGAGTTCATCTTGAGCGCTTAGATGAACGTCAAACTCATATGGAAGATGCCTTTATTTTTAAATCGAATATGTCAGGTGCTCATCTAGAAGGTTGTTTTTTGAATAGATCTAAAATTATTGATACAAATCTTAGAGGGGCATTTTTTGCTGATGCAGAAATCAACGATGCTTTGTTTGTTTCGGTGCGTCTTCCTGGTCCGGTAATATTTCATGATCCGAAATATCTTTCAGCAGGAGTAGAAATGACGGGGTCTGGGATGTTCTTTACGATAGAGCTTTTGCCAAATAAAATACCTGAAGTTCAGGTGCAAAAGTTTGTGCCAGGATTCCCGGCATTCGAAGCTGGACTTAGAAAACATGATAAAATTATTGAAGTTGATGGTACGCCGTTCGATCAGAATGATAATTTGACGACCATTGGTAAAAAGTTAAATGGGCGGCCAGGAGGCAGAGTTAGATTAAGAATTATTCGAGCAGGCGTGCAACAGGAATTTTCTGTTCCTTGTATAGCCGTGGATTATTTTAATCTGGTTGATAATGCTTATAAAACAATTTTTACTGAAAATAATAAACAATTTTTAAGAGAAGTATATCAATCGATAGATCGTACATTAGTAGATATGGTGAATTTAGCAAAAACTGATTTGTCTGGTGCGCATTTTGATAATACAAGATTGAATAGAACTATCATTGCAGGAGTTGATCTTTCTCATGCAACATTTACGGAAATGACTTTGGAAAATACAAAAATTTTGGATTCGAATCTGCAAAATGTTACTTTAAATAGGATCAGAGCTGAGGGTGTGATGATTTTCAATTGTAATGCCAGCCGCGATATCAATCGTAACCATACAATACTCCAAGATGTTATTTTTTCTAATAATTCTAAAATTTATAATACTGATTTTTCTTTTGCAAGAATAACGAGATCTAGAGAAGGAGATGTTGAAGGGGAAGGCCTTTCTTTTATATACTCATCTTTAGAGCATGTAAAAATGCAGGACATTGTTTCAAGTAAAATGGATTTTAGTGGAACAGAATTGAAAAATATAGATTTTAGGCGGGCAAAGCTTAATAACCTTACAATGATAGTCCCCCCGGTATATTCAGAAAATAAGAGTCTTTCGTTTTTTGGGTTTAATTTGAATTTTGAAGGTGCATTTATAGCAAATGCTAGATTTTTTGGAAACAAAGTTGGAAAAAATTCGCGGACGACGGGTATGCAAGTAAACTCTCTTTCTGGTTTTGATAATGTTTTAGTTTATGTGCAGAAAAAACTTCTGGATAAGGCTGGTATAGGTGAAGATGATACTGAATATGTTGATAAATTGAGCTCTCTTGACGTGATGAAGGAATTTGGGTCAGCGTTTTATTGTTGTAATTTTAGTAAAGCTACTTTGATACATTTGTATTGTGGTTATACTGCATTTTATAAGTGTACCGGTCTTGATAATAGTGATAATAATGGGGTTATAAATGCAGACAGGTGTTTGTTTCATTCATGTCAGTTGCTTGTAAGTGCAGAGCATTTAAAATTATTTGGAGCGAAAGTTAATGGGTATTGTCATCCTGACCATGTAGATTCATGGGAGAAAGTTGATGAGAAATCCTTTCTTAAAGATTTTGCTAAAATGGCTTTGGGAATTATTTTGAGAGGATTTTAGGGCTGATTTTAAAATAAAAGGTTCTATGAGGTTATGGCCCAGGTTTAAATACCCTGGGCCTTTTAATAAAAAAATGGAGAGTTATTATGATGTTTAAAAAATTTAAATTCAAAATATTTTTGTTTAGTGCATTGGTTTTTTGCCAACTTGGTTTTGTGAATGCATCACAAAGGATCATTGGTGGAGAACTTGTAGGTAAGATTGTTTCCGATACAGGTAAAGTTGTTGATAGCAAGGACTTAGGATATGATTCGCCCCTTAAAGTAACGCTCCGGAATGGTGGAGTGTTGGATGTGAAAGTTAATGTTCCAAATCAATCTTCTCAAGTGAATATAGTGTATCCGGATGAGTTTGTATCTCTTGAAGCTAATTCTCAAGATTCAAAAATTCAACGGATTCCTATGGGTGATGTTACAGAAGATCCTTTAGATCAGATATCAGATAGTCAGACGAATTTGTCGATTTCAAAAACGAATAATGATGTTGGTGTGAATCTACAAAATCAAGTAAAAGTTTTGGATCCAATACAAAAAACTATAGAGAAGCAAATAAAAAAACCATTAAATTCAACCATTGTTTGTGAAAGTATAGTAAAGGGGTCTATTGCAAAGGAACAACAAAAACAGGATCAATTTGTGATGCAGCAAAATGGAACTGGACGAAGAATGGATGCTTTTTATCAATCAGAACCAGATGAATATCGGCGAGAAGCTGAGAATAAAAGCCCTATAGAGAGAGAGATTGAGAAAATTGAATATGAGTTTGGCAGCTCTCCTGAGAGTATGGAATTGTCTAAAATACTTTCAAGGGAAGGAATTAATCTTCCGGATGATAGCCCTATAACTACTAAGGATGGGAAACCTGCTTGGCGTCCACTACAGGAGCTCAATTTAAATAGGGCGCTAAGGAGAGGCGACCCTAGGTATAAAGCGGCTTTTATGTCATATCTTCTCAGGATAAGTAAGGCTAATAATGATTACTCGTTGTTAGTAAAAATTTTGCATGAAGATTCGCAGCATCTACGGGCTATAAAAACTGAAAAAAAGGTAAATTCTGATCAAAATGCAACTGTTGTTCCAAGTGTAAGCATGGCACAAAATGCAAATGTTGAAGGAATGGGTGGTGGAGTTGTGTTGCGTGATGGCGTTGTTCCTGGGGGGAGCCTTTCTGAGCCAGGAATATTAAAACAGCCAGGTATGGTTGAACCGCGTGGCTTTGGTGGTAAAATGTACGATGGTATGAAATATCTAGGCGAAAAAGTTGTCTCTTTTGGAAAGGGAGCCTTGGAGTTAGGTGGCAAAGTGTTAGATTCTGTCAGTGAAACTCTTAGTCCAGTTGTGGAAAAAATGGGTAGGGTGCTTGGTGTGACTGCAAAGGAAATGGCAAAAGAGGCGTTTGTTAATGTCTCTGTTGAGCTAGTGTCTGATATGGTTTTTGGCGCTCCAAGTAATCCAAGTATTCCGGTAGATCCATGTGGTTCTCAGTCAAGAAATCCGTGTGGCCAAGGGATGAGTCCATGTGATAGGTTTAGTCGTGATCCTTGTAGTAGCCCTCTTTGTTATTTTGGTTCGAGCCGGCCATCACCTGTCTTTGATGAGTCAATTCGGCGTCAACTGGAAGAAAGACTTGCGTCTGGACGGAATAATCAAAATAATAATCAAAATTTTCAGAATAATAATCAGCAACGTGATTTGGGCGACCAAAATAATCGAAAACGTAAATTTGATGCGCCAAATGGTCCAGGGCGAAGTGAGGAAGATGAGCGTGAAGCTAAGCGCAGAAAGACTTTTGATTCAAAGCAGTTTAAAGGGCAGATTGCGACGCTTAATAAATTAAATGCACAGTATCAACAACAAGGTGGTAATAATTCTGATATTAAAAATTCAGGGCAAGTCGTTGAGATTTGTAACAAATTTGCTGAATTTTTTGCAGATTCTGATGACACTGAAATGGCGGAGCATACGGCAAATTTTTCAGTGAATATGCTTCTTAATTCTAGAGCTTTTTTAGAAAAGCTTAAACAAAGTGAAACTCAAGTTGTTAAAGAGTTTTTCACCAAAGAACATTTTCAGCAACAAATTATCGGGATGCTTGATACATGCGTTTATTTGATGAATGAACTTGCTGAAGAAGATGCGATACAACAGACTTTTGATATAAGCAAGTTGGATGAGCATGCAAGAAAACAGCATGAAGCCGGAATGGCGCTTCATCGGGATATTAACCAACATTTTGATCAACTTAGAAATATGTCGTGGGAAGATCGGACTATAGCTGCAGCCAGACTTGGTACAATGTTTTTCCTGGATGGGCTTGCGTTAAATGCGTTTGGTAAATTTACTAGTAGTGTTGCCCGTGGATTTAAGATTGGTGTGGCCAAAAGTCACCAGCTTTTGTCTGTTGAATTGCCTAAGCTGACAAAAGCGCTGGAACAGCTCAATCCATTGAATAAAAACATTTTTGAAGAAGTTGCTGGTATTGGTAAAATGAGGCTTGAGCATGGGCCTGAGGTTATGCAAAAGACGCTTGAGACCAT
>JBDRBF010000007.1:0-14680 GCA_043822925.1 bacterium | reverse complement strand
AACGTGAGCTGGAAGAGTTTTAATGCTTCTGGGCCGGTTACTGCGGTAATACGTCTGGTTCCTGTGCCGAGCGTGCTGTCGCTGGTTATTTTAAAGCAGCCGATAGTACCGGTGCTGGTAACATGCGCGCCGCCGCACAGTTCAGCTGAAAAGCCAGGTATTTGTACAACGCGTACGTTTTCTGGATTATATTTTTCACCAAAAAAAGCAGTCACACCCTGAGATTTTGCTTCGTCCAGTGTCGAATTATATATTTTGAGTGTAATATCTTCTTGGATCTTTTGGTTTACGATATTTTCTATCTCGCAAATTTCTTCTTTAGTCAGTGGTTTGTGATGGGTAAAATCAAAGCGTAGTTGCTCAGTGTTAACTAAAGAGCCGGCTTGTTTGATCTGTGGTCCAAAGACATGAGTTAAAGCAGCTTGAGCCATGTGTGTTGCGGTATGGTTTTTGGTGATGCTTGCTCGACGGTCTACATTAACGATACTTATTGCGTTATCGCCGACAATAAAGTCGAGTGCTTTTTGGCCGTCTATCGTTTCTCTGCCTATTTTAATCAAAATAGCGGGACTAAACGTATTGCCTGCTTTTTTAAGTTCAAGCACTGTAAACGTCTGGTTGTTAATAGTTACGGTACCAGAGTCGCTTTCTTGGCCGCCACTTTCAACATAGAATGGCGATTCTTGTGTGCTGATCCAGATGTTTGTGTCTTCTGGTTTTATATATTGTATTTGGCTTTCGTTTTTGAGCATCTCATAACCAACAAATACTGTCGTTAACTTGTCAGTAATATTATTATTTGTTGCATCGTCTGTTTGGGTATCTTTCATTTTTTTACCAGAACGAGCTTTTTGTTTTTCCATTTCTTGTTCAAAGCCGGGAGTATCGATAGAAAAATTTTGTTCTTTGGCCATGAGCTCTGTGAGTTCTGGGGGAAAGCCGTAGGTATCGTAAAGTGTAAATACTTGTTCGCCCGAAAGTTTATTTGAACCAGATTTTGTGTTTTGGTGAATATATTTTTCTAGAATGTTTTGGCCTTGAATTAAATTTACAGAAAATTTTTCTATTTCGCTGTCCAGGATAGAGCAAATAAGTTCTTGGTTTGTTTTAAGCTCTGGATACACAGGTGACATAAATTCTATAAATTTTCTTGCGAGTTTTGAAAATAATAGATGGTCGTCAGAGACGTTTTGTGCAAATAATGCTGCGCGACGTATTATTTTACGTAATACATAGCCACGGCCGTCGTTTGATGGGCTGCAGCCGTCGGCAATTAAAAAAGAGCTTGAGCGAATATGATCAGCCAGAACGTGAAAAGATACTTTGGTATGTTCGTCGCTGGTTGCGTACGATATGCCGGTTAATTCTTCTGTTGCTTTGATTACGGTCATGAGCGGGTCTGTATGAAAAACGTTGTCCGTATTTTGCATGACCAAGCATAAACGTTCAAGGCCCATGCCGGTATCTACACCTGTTTGATCTAGTGGTTCCAGTGTGCCGTTAGCTTGACGATTATATTGCATGAATACGAGGTTCCAGATTTCAATATATCTTGCACATGAGCAGCCAGGTTGGCAGGTTTTTTGTTTGCAGCCGATATTTGGGCCACGATCTAAATATATTTCGGTGCATGGTCCGCAGGGGCCGGTATCGCCCATTGCCCAAAAGTTGTCAGCATCGCCAAGTTTTATAATGCGATCTTCAGGCAGCCCGATCATATCTCTCCAGAGTTCGTATGCCTGTGTGTCGTCTTTGTAGACAGATGCGTATAGTTTTTCTTGGGGGAGTCCCATTTCTTTGGTTAAAAATGTCCAGGCGAATTCGATTGCTTCTTTTTTAAAATAGTCGCCGAACGAGAAGTTCCCGAGCATCTCAAAAAACGTTAAGTGGCGTTCGGTAAAGCCGACTTGGTCTAAATCGTTATGTTTGCCGCCTGCGCGTACACATTTTTGGCTGGTTGTTGCTCTGACGTATGAACGTTTTTCTTTGCCTAAAAAACAGTCTTTAAATTGGTTCATGCCGGCGTTTGTAAATAAAAGTGTTGGATCTTCGGCCGGTATAAGAGAAGAGCTTGAGACCATTGTGTGGCCGTGTTTTTTAAAGTAGTCTAAAAATTTTTGACGAATTTGAAACGAATTCATCGTGATTCCCTCGGTATTTACTGTTGTTATGCGCTTTTTTAGCACTTTTGACAGGTTATCATGTTTGGCAAAATCCGTAAAATTGTATTTGTTGGGATTGGGGCCTAAAAATATTGGTGGCGCTAAGTTTTTTTTCTTGCAATATAGGTAAAAAACGCCTATTTTGATGTCCATTTGTGCGATTTTTTAAATGCTATATAATTACAAATAGTTATGAATTATTGTAAAAGTTTAATATTTTTTAAGAAAATAGGGGTTTTTATATGTTTTTACGATTAAAGAAAACAATATTCTTGGCGTTTTGTTTAAGCTTTTTTGCGGGAGTGTTGGTTCAGGGCATGATGGAAGATGATAATGAATCGTGTTTTTTGTCTCCAGTAAAGTCATCAAGCCGTCCAGTAGAGCCGCTTTCTTCGTCAAAAAAACCGATAAAAAAATGGGTTGGTCATCATTGTTATAAGGTATTAAGCGCAATTTCAAAAAATGAATCAAAACGTGCACAAGATGCATTTCGTGAATTCTTTGCAATGATTCCCTATGACGAGCAAAATGTTAAAAAGAAAAAAAATGATCCTAATTATACAAAAAATTATTATTATGCTCTTTTTTATACATTATCTCGTTGTCTTGAACGGTGCGCCACCGGAGAAAGCGACGGCGAGACAAACATTAAGATTTTAAAAGCAACGGACAATAAGCCCGGTGTAATTTATATTCCCCTTGAACATAATGACAACGTATTTGTTATACAGTTTTGTGTTTGTAACGAGAACCAATTAAAAACAAGACAATCTTTACACAATAAAGATCACGTAGCATCTATTTATGTTACGGTTTGCCTTGATGGCGGTGGTAAATATAGAGGGGCAACGGTTGAATCGCAATCTGATGTTAATCTAAGTAGTTCTTTGCGTATTAATCTTGATAAGCCTATTGCTATCAATCAAAAAGAATTGAGAAAACTCGATAATTCACAAGATGTCTATGCGACTGCAATAGAAGCAATTATTTCAGGCAATGATGCGAGTTCTTTCGCGACACTATTAGTGCGTGATATGGCTGATCTAAAAGCTGTCTCAAAGGCATTAGGTTTAGATTTAAGGCCATCGTGTGAGCATTATTATCAGTGCCTTTTGGCCAATATGTTGGCATTTGTTCTTGTTGGTGATGTCACCTCTGAAGTAAAGGTTTATAATGGCAGAATTGATATTAAACTTAATCTTGCAAACGGTGAGGTTATAATTTTTGAATTGAAGTATAAAAAAAGTGTCAGAGAGGCTCTTTGTCAAATTTTTATTCGAAATTATGGTATAGCCGATAGTTCTTCTATAAAAAAAGCTGTTGGCATTAATTTGACCGAAGAATTTGAGGTAGAAGTAAAGGCGCTTGATTATCCAAAGGAACAAGTAAGGAATGGTTATTTAGATCGGGTAAAAAATAGAGTGGCATTTGAAAAAAATAAAAGGTCTAGTGATAAGCGTGAAAAAGAAATTGCGGCGGAGTATTTTAAGTTTTTGGCTCGGCGTGAGCGAGATGAATCTGGCAATGACGAAAAAGAAGCGTTTGAAAAAAAACGGCGTAAGTTTAACTAACCGGGCTGTTTGTATATCTCGGTTTTTCGTTTATATTGATGCAAGAAGTATTGTTTTAGCTCTTAAAATTAAAAAATAACTTTTTAGGATCACCTATGGCAGCCGGTCCAGTAACGCTGGAAAAAATAGTAGCCCTGTGTAAAAGACGTGGTTTTGTGTATCCATCAGCTGAAATATATTCAGGCTTGAACGGCGTGTATGATTTTGGCCCACTGGGCGCACAATTAAAGCAAACGATTAAGACTCTCTGGCTTGAGCATATGATGAGCCAGCCAGAAGAGATTGTTCTTCTTGATGGTGCAATTTTAGGGGCTCAAGATGTTTGGAAAGCGTCCGGACATGTCGATAATTTTAGCGATCCGATGGTTGACTGTCTAAATTGCAAAAAACGGTATCGTGCAGATGATCCAGATTTTGATAAAGAAAAAGTATGCCCATCTTGTGGTATAAAAAATTGGACAGAAGTTCGTCAGTTTAAATTAATGTTTGAATCACAACTTGGTGCTTCCAGCGATAGTTCAAATATTGTCTATTTACGTCCTGAAACTGCTCAGTCTATATTTATTAACTTTAAGAATGTAACGTCCAGTTCGCGCGTCAAAATACCGTTTGGGATTGCGCAAATTGGTAAAGCGTTTAGAAACGAGATAACGCCTAAGCAATTTTTGTTTCGTGTGCGTGAATTTGAACAAATGGAACTTGAATTTTTCTGTAAGCCAGAAGACGCTGACAGTTTTTTTGAACTTTGGTTAGAGCGTAGACGTGAGTTTTACAAAGTTGTAGGCCTCAAAGATAGCAATGTACGTTTTCGGGTTCACGAAAAAGACGAACTTGCGCATTATGCCAAGGGCTGTACAGACGTTGAATATATGTTCCCATTCGGGTGGAAAGAACTCGAGGGCATCGCTAATCGTGCAGATTTTGATTTAACGCAACATACTAAATTTTCCGGCAAAGAACTTTCAGTATTTGATGAAGCAACTCAAAAAGCCTATGTGCCTCATGTTATTGAGTGTTCACTTGGTGTTGACCGTTTATTTTTGACACTGCTTTTTGATGCATATCATGAAGAAGATCTTGAAGGCGAAGTACGAACTGTGTTACGCTTTGCTCCGGCTATTGCGCCGGTAACAGCTGCTGTTCTCCCATTAGTTAAAAAACTTTCTGAGCCAAGTTTGGCATTATATAAAGAATTGAAAAAACAGGGCATACGTGTTCAGTTTGATGAAAGTGGTTCAATTGGTAAGCGTTATCGTAGACAAGACGAAATCGGTACGCCACTCTGTATCACGTTTGATTTTGACAGTCTTGAAGATCAAAAAGTTACGATACGTGATCGTGATACGCTTAAACAAGAACGTATTGCGCTTGATCAGGTTCATAATTACATAACGAATATTTTAACGGGTAAATAATTTGTTACCTGGGGTTAAAAACCTCCAGGCTAAAGTTGCGGGAACGCGTGCCCTCCGGCACGCACGTTCTTTACAATGCAATTATTTTTTTGAAGACATGTAATATTGTGCTTTAATAATCGCATTATTGATAAAAATACTCGGTGTTTGTTACAAAATTTTGAAATTTATTAGCATGTAATATGTGAGCGTGCCGGAGGGCACGCGTTCTCTATGAGTTCCAGCCTGGCGGTTTTTAACCCCAGGAGGGAAGAAAAAATATCGGGGGATTAAGATGAAATTCTTAAAAAAAATATATGATTGGATGGGGAGCCGGGTCGCAAGTAAATATGCAGACATGTGGCTTGCCGTTCTATTTTTTATAGAAGCATCTTTTTTTCTGATTCCCGTTGATCCATTATTAATTTTGTACTGCATTGAGAATAACTATAAGTGTTACTATTACGCAGCGCTTGCTACGTTTTCTTCGACGGTAGGTGGCATGTTCGGGTATGCCATTGGGTATTTGTTGTGGGACAGTGTTGGCGCAAAGCTTGTGCATGCGCTTATTTCTGACGCTACGTTTAATATGGTCGTTGCTAAATATCGTATATATCAAGTTTTTGCCGTTTTAGTTATTGGGGTTATTCCCATCCCGTACAAAGCTGTTACGATTTCTGCTGGTTTTTGCCATTTGGCGTTTTTTCCATTTGTGCTTTGTTCTTTGATTGCACGTGGGTTTCGCTTCTTTCTTGTAGCGTCGTTGATTAAAATCTGGGGTTCCCAGATTAAATACGTTATCGATCGATTCTTTAATTACTTGGTCGTCGCATTTATTTGTGTCATCGCAATAAGCGTTTTTACCCTCAAATATGTTTGTTCTCACTGAGACTTATTTTTATGAGTCTTCGTTTTTAACTATTTCAAAATAGTCATCGCGTTCTTTTGGATTGGTTTTAGATTTTTTTTCGTGTTTATAATCTGAAAGAGGGGTATTAAAAATTAAACAGATTTCTCGGTCGAGCTTTAATATTTTTTGTTTTCTCTTTTCCATAGAAGTAAGGATTTTTGTCAGGGCTTCGTTGTTTTTTGATTCTGTATCTTGGCTTTTGAAGGGTGGCATGCTTTTTGTTTGCATATTGAGCTCTTGTTGTTTCATACGTGATATTTCATTTAAAACTTCAATAATGGTGGTGATTTTTTTGGGTTCATATGACCATTGGCCATTAATCAAATGCGTGAGGTCTTTTAGTATGAAATCGAGTAAGTTTCTTATTTTTCCATCAAAGTTTTGTATGATTTTTTCAAACTCTTGAAGGTTATTTTTTTCAGAGCTTTTTTTCCCGTTTTCTAGGTGGCATCCAATTTTTGTCACAAGTTCTATTAATTGATTAATTTTTGTTATTACAGGTTTTTTTTCGTTAAAGCGTGTGCTGTGCATGCTATAAATAGGTGCACGCATACAGAGAGTTATGCAGGCAAAACAAAAGATTTTTTTCATGGACAGCTTTCTAGATGTTTGGGTTATGTTCATCTAATATGCACAGATATAATTCTGTGTTTTTGTCTGGTTCTTGTGTTATTAAATATTTGATCATCGCCAGATCTTCTGAGTTTCGATGCGTTGAAAAATTAATTCTTTTGAGTAAGAGGTAAAGATAGGCGCTTTTCAGTTCTGTTTCGATTTTGTTTGTTCCAACCAAGCTTTTGAGCTTTTCATGTAGAGTATTTAGGGCATCTTTGAGCTTTGGGTCTGTGTATCCTATGATGGCGTTAAAATATGTTGATAAAATTTTGATTTTACATCGAATTTCTTGTGAATTTGGGCCACTGAGTCTCTGGATGTATTGGCCTATTTTTAGGGTAATTATGATGAGCAAGGATTTTCGTATTTTTGCGAGTTTTTTGTTGGCGAGTTGTGCGTTTTCTTGCTCTTCTGCTGTTTTTTCTTTTGAGTTGTTATAGTACGTGTCTGCATCTATAAGCTTTTCAAAAGCATTGCGATAGAGATAGTTCCCACGCATGTTTAATTTGACTGTTTCAAATGGATCAGCTCCTTGTTTCAGAAGATAGATAACTATTTTGGGACAACATTTTTGGATTGCATATAGGAGTGGCGTTTCATTCGTGTCGTATTTTTTTTCTGTTATGACTGTTTTGTCTTTTTCGACGACTTTCTGAACATTTAAGAGGTTTCTGGTGTGTATGGCAAAGAAAATTTCACTGTATTGATTGTGATCACCAAAATTGCACACTTTTTTGTTGGGATCGAGTGGCGTGCTATTGTCAGTTGGTGATGTTTTTTTAGATAGGTTAATTTTTTTGCCGTTTACAGAAAAAGAAAGTTTTTTTGAGCAGTTAAGAGACGTTGGAAAAAACAGTGTTATACCGGTTAAAAAAAAGAGTGTTTTGTGAGCGTTAAAGTGCGTATTCATAAGTATTCCTCTTTGAGGTAAAAAGAACATATCGACTACTATCTTTTTCATGGTCTGTTATTTTTATATCATAGTTCAATTATTTCATTAGTGCTCCCTGATAAAGGGCAACTATATGCTTTGCTTTTTTCTAGGTTATGTAATTTGTACGTCATAATGCAAATATATTTACAAAAAGGCTGCTGCTTTTTTATTCTTTGAAAAAGAAAGTAGAAATTGTGTGTGTTTAGTTTTAAAGTTTTTTGAAAGGGATTTGAGTATGATAAGGTACAAAGTGATTATAGCGAGTGCGCTATTTCTGCTTATATCGTGTACGGTTAAAAGCATAGAATTATTAGATTTTTTAAAGCAACCGCAGTTTAGTCAGTTTAATGCCATGCTTTCAGAAGCCAGAGATGGTGGGACCACTGTTTGGGGTATATTGGTAAAAAGATTCGATAAATATACTATTTTCGCGCCAACAGATGCCGCTATTAATGGGTTTGGAAAAATTGGCCTTCTGCGGGACCCTGGTAACGACAAATTGTTTCTTGATTTTGTTAAGTCACATATAATTGCGGGCTCTATTTCTCGTAGTGGGTTGCGGAGTTTGAGTAGTGGTATAAAAACGTTAACTGATAATAAAATTTATGTAGCCGAAGCTAACAAGACATTTTATGTATACTCGATTTCCCATTTACCCAGCCTTGAACGAGCCCAAGTTTTATATTCAGTTGAAGTCGATAATGGCATAGTGCATGTTATTGATAAGGTGCTTATTCAGCCAGCGCTTAAAGCCCGGCTTGATAAAGCGGCTAAAGTTGTTAAGGGCGCTTATGCTCTTGATTCACAAAAGCAAAGCGCAGGCCAGCTTATACTTGTTCTTAAAGAGCCTATGCCGGTAGATTTATACCTAAACTTGTCAGCGCCTAGAAAGTAACATTTTTTCATAAACTGTCGGGAGAATTGCATCAAAAATATCGAGCAGTTCTCCCATGCATTGTGGCCCGACCGGGTCTCCCGGTTTTGAGCAGCCGATCATTGAAGCTGTAATATGTTTTTTTGTGAGGGGCACATTATCGCTCAAACTGTAAGGCGGGATCTTCCAAAAGCATGAAAAGAATGTTGATATAATTTTCCCATCATCGCAATAAATAGCAAACGCTGCTCGCAATGTAGGATCGTATGTTTTTTTATCGATCATGATGGTTTTTGATGTTACAAATTCTTCTACGACAAACATGGGTGTTTCTTTTTTGTGAGCTTGTTTATAGTTTTGGTTTTTTAAGAGTACTTTTAGCATGTCATCTAATTTTTCTTTTTCTACTAGGGTAACGCCGACTGCCGAGTGGCCAATCGAAGGCTTAATGACATAGAGTTTGCATGGTAACTCTTTTTTAATTTGGGCAGCAAGTGTTGGCGTCCATAGAGCTTGATATGCTTTCCAGCGGGGCCTGAGGGTTTGTAATTCAGGGCAATTAAAGAATCCGTGTATTTTTTCTTTTTGGCGTTTATAGAGCGCATCGAAATTATTCACAAAAAGTATGTTGGGATATTTTTTTTTAAAGTTTTCTATTTTTTCAATACATCGGGATCCTGCGTATGCCAAAATAGCACTGTGATCGGTTATTTTTGTTGCTTTAAAGTTAGGTGTTGGTACAAAATTTTGTTCGCAAAATGTTTCAAGTTCAGAAATATTTGTAAAAAGTTTGCCACCGAACGTTTTGTTTAAGAGCGTTGCACTATTTGTTGCTTTGTTGCCTACGTATAAAATTGGCAGATTAAATTGTGCTAAGAAATGCCAAAATAAATCCCAGTAGGGGGTGTAGAGCAGTTCTTTTTGCCCATCTATTATTGTGTATGCGGGGAGTGGCACGCCGTAAAGCCCGTTACCTATTTCACAAAATTTAACTATTTTACCATCGTATTTGAGATCTGCTGAAAAGAAACCAATGCTTGGTGGCAGCTTTTTATCGACTATTTTTTCAGATGTTTGGTTTAGTAACGTGAGAACTTTTTTATTATTATTACCTGGGAATTTATTTTTAGTGAGAATCTTTTTTGTGTTTTTATGAGCATTTTTGTTGGTCCCGTGACATAAGCCAAAAAAGAATAACGTGCTTAAAGCAAATAAAAAGAGGTTTACGTTAATATTTTTATATTTCATAATGCGTTCCCTTTTTTATAAATACATGGACATGTATAGCTTTTGGTTCTTATAATTTCAATATTAAAGTTTATGCTTAAATAAACAAGGAAACGTTACTGCGTCATATATTGAGACACCTATAGAAGGAGAGAGCTATGATGTACAAAAGAGTAGTATTGATAACATTTTTTATGAGTTCTTGTGCGTTTGTTCATGGCGCACAATTAAGCGATAGCGAAAAAGAAGAAAATCGTCTTTTAAATTTAGTTCAGCGGGCTAAAAAACAAGGCCCAACGGCGTATAAAGCAGATAAATATCCGGCTGGATATCATTCGTTAACTATTAACGGTAAATATATTAAAGGCAAGCGTGATCCAAAAACTCGTTTTAGTCATGTGCCATACGATTTTACCGGAAAAACGGTTCTGGATATTGGTTCTAATGAAGGTGGCATGTTATTGTATGTTGCTGATAAAATAAAATACGGTGTTGGCATCGATTATAATAAAGATATGATCAATCTTGCCAATAGGCTTAAATCTCATTATGCGTGCAATTCTGTTGATTTTTATATGTTTGATCTAGAAAAAGAACCGTTATTAGGTATAAACGATTTTTTAAAAAGTGATACAGTTGATATTTGCTTCTTGCTATCGATGTGTCGATGGTTGAAAAATTGGAAAAAAGTTGTCGACTATGCGTGTGACGTTTCTACGACGCTATTGTTTGAATCTAATGATGGTGCTGATGTCCAAAAAAGAGAGTTTGAGTATTTAAAATTAAAGTATAACAATATAAAACTTTTGAGTGCTGGTTCTGACGATGATCCACGGACCCCTGGGCGTAAATTATATTTGTGTTCTGATAAAAAATAGATAATTCGTAGCCAGCAAGTATTTAATTAAAAAAGGGTTGAGTTATGAAGCATTTGTTTTTTACAAGAAACATAAAACTTGTTTGTTTGTTGTTTACGCTTGTTTTTGGGCTGTTATTTACACAGAATGGTGCGTGTGTAAATAATAGTGAAATCAAAAAAAAGAGCATTCTTCTTGAGCCGAGAGTTTTGCATGTGAATTTGGCGAGTTGTATTTGTGGCGGTGGGGCGCAGGTTTTGTATTCTATATGCAAAGATTTATTAAAAAAAGAATATTTTGTGCGTGTTTTGGCGGTTGAAAAGTCTCCTTTTTATCGTGAGCTAGAGGTATTGCAGATTCCAAATTATACAACAACGTTAGATCCTGTAAAAAAGAGTGGGCAAAAAAAAGGACACTCAGATTTTAGTAGGCAGTTAGAAAAATTGCTGATAGAGACGTGCAAGAAAGATAATATTAATATTATTCACTGTCACCGACCAAAAGAGTACCGGGTGGTACAAAAAGTTGCTAAAAAGTTGGGTATAGCTTCTGTTGCTTTTTACCATTCGTACGAGATTCCAGATCCTGTTTTGTTTAGAGGGTTTTCAGCTTTTATGGCTGCAGATTTTAAAGTGGTCGCATTTATGGATGAAGCAAATAAACGGCTTAATTTAGGAATTAAATCTGTTGAGCATATTTGTCCACCATATAATGATCAGCGCTTGATTAATTTTGTGCCAGAGCACAGTACGCGTGAGCAATTTTTTAGTGATTCTTTTAATATAAAAATAAAAAAAGATCCTGTTCTTTGTATGATTGCCAATTTTGTTGCATGTAAGAATCATGGTGTATTGTTTAAAGCGATTAATAAACTTGTTCATCAGGAAAAATTTCCGGTTCAATTGGTTTTGGCTGGGTCAGGAACAGATAGGCAAGTAACAGAACTTAAAAATCTTGCAGCTGAGTTAAAAATAAAAGATAACGTTTTTTTTCTTGGTTTTACGCCATTAATTCCTGGGATATTACATAATTCTGACGCAATGGTCTTGCCAAGTTTACATGAGTCTTTTGGGATTGTTGTTTTGGAGGCGTGTCTTATGAAGACGCCTGTTATTTTATCCAGAGCGACAGGTACTGCAGAATTTTTAATAAAACATGAAGATACAGGGCTCTTAATAGATCCAAAAAATGTGGATGATTTGGCGACTCAAATTAAGCGAATTCTTTTTGATGTTGAATTACAAAATAAGTTAAAAACTAATGCGTTTAATCTTGTTTCACAAAATTTTACCAGTGCGCATGCGCTGCAAAAAGTACAAGATTGTTATAATGCGCTTCTCAACTGAGATTTTATATGTTTAAAAATTATAAGAGCAGGCGCATTGCGCTTGCTTTTAGCGTAAGTTTTTTTATAGCATTTGTTTTTTTTATCCAACTGGATGCGCTTCGGTCGCGCGTCAAAGATATAGGCATAGGAGGTAACGCTCTCTGTAGCGTATATGAAGTTGAACTCAAAAAAAACAAAATTATATTAGAAAAACCGGTAACTCCTGAAGTAATAA
This sequence comes from bacterium, assembly GCA_043822925.1. Classification (GTDB taxonomy): domain Bacteria; phylum Babelota; class Babeliae; order Babelales; family RVW-14; genus JBDRBF01. Next base: position 2,574 of record JBDRBF010000007.1, on the reverse strand, counting down.
TAAATTTTGCAAAAAGTGCTTTTTTAAAAACAGAAACTGAGCAATTGCCGAGTGAGAAAATAGCGTTATCAATACTTAAACAGGGGCTTGTATCGGTTGCCAAGGGAATAGTAAAGCGAGTGAAAAATAGTGAACAAAAAAACGTAGAAGTTTTTCTTTTTGGTGGGGTTGCGCAGGGTGGTGGTGATTTTTACCGAGATTTTTTGCAGGTAGAAGTTAATAATAGGTTAGTTTTAGAGAAATTAAAAAACATAGTTACAATAAAATTTTCTGAACTTGGTGATGAGCGGGCTATTATAGGGGCTGTTTTTGCTGCAAAGCATGAATTACACGATTATGATCGTAATAGTCAGTATGCTGTTGGCATTGATATTGGTGGGACTAATATTCGTGCGGCTCTTGTTAATTTAAGTACTATGAAGATTGAGGGGCAAATTTATAAAGAGCCGGTATTTACTGAAGATGTTGATAAGCAAAAGATGGCCGAATTGGGCAAGAAAATTCGATTAAGCTTTTCGCAAAATCAATACAGGTGCATGACTTCTGAATATCCCGTTTCGTTTTATTTAAGAAAGCATGACGATCAAGCAGAGCTTTCAAAATTAAAAGTCTGTGTTTTAGCAAAATTACAGGCGATTATAGAAAAAATTAATGTAAAAAAGAGTTGTTTTGTTGCAGTTGCATTGGCTGGTATTGTGAGCAGTAGCCGTTTTGTTAAATGTACCTATGCGTTACCGTTTACAGCGGTAAATTTGGCTCAAGATTTACAAAAATGTGTTAATTTGCCCGCGTATTTACTTAATGATCTTAAAGCTGCTGGGCTGGGCGAATTTTTTTGTAGTTTAGAAACGCGTAAAGAAAAATTTATTGTTGTTGGAGTTGGGACTGGTTTTCGTATTGTTTTGGTTGACCCATCAAAATATGCAGTAGCTAATTCGAACGGTTTAAAAAACGTTGTTACTTAAGTTTTAAAAATTTTTGATACGTGTGTATCTGGTTTTGCCTAATATAAAATCTCTGAGCTTTATTTGTAAATCACGATTTACTTTATGGTCATTTATGGGGGTTGCTTTGTTGTAAATATAAAGCACATCGGGAATAAATTTACTGTTAAAACCAGCCATTTCAAGCATAGGGAACATAATAGCCAGATCATGAGTCATGGTGAAGAATTCGCCTTCATATAATAAATCTTCTTTTTTAATTAACTGGAATAATCCTGCATAAAAAGTTCTGAGAGCAGAAGTGACCCACTTATAGTTTCTAAAATTATTGGTTTTTGTAATGTCTTCAGGTACGTGATCACAAATGCCAACTTTTCCTGATGGATATTCTTCATATTGCCCGTAGGTAAGCCAGACGTTAGGATCGGCATAGACTTTATTTAATAACTCTAAGACGTGATCGTTAGCAAACCAGTCGTCTCCATCAAGTTGTACGATAACCTGGGTTTTATCGCAGAGCTGGATTGCGTTATAGAAATTGGCCATGGCGCCCATGCGCTGTGTATTTTTAATTAACGTTACTTTGTGCTCTTGTTTTTTCTCTTTAATATATTGCTCGACAAGCTTGCCGGTATTATCAGGAGAAAAGTCGTCTATATAAATTACGTGATAGTTATCATATTTTTGCATAAATACAGAATCTAGGTTTTTTTTGTACCAGTCTTTATTGTTATAAGAGGCGATGACGATTATAAAAGTTTTATTTGTCATAGGTTTAAGTTGTTCAAGTTTTTTCCACAGATTTGTCTTTTTATAGAGGGGGCATTTTTTGAGGGGAGAGTAGGGGTTTTGTTTTTTAAGTAAATGATTGATTTTTATTTGTGTATTAGTGTTAATGTTATTGTGATGGATGGAGTCAGATCTATTATGAATATAAAGAATATCAGGTATGAATTTACTCTTAACCCCTGCCATTTCCAGTAGTGGATACATAATCGCATTACTTTGGATTGTGGGGGAAATTTTATTTTCAAAAGTTAGATCTTCTTTTTTTATTGATTTAGGTAGTCCTGCATAAAATGTTTTGAGGTGCCAGCAAGAGAAATCTAGCGATCTGAAATTATTATTTTTAATGATTTCTTCGGGTATTTGTTTGGTGTTGCCAATGAGGTTTGATGGGTAGCTTTGATTTTGCCCATAGGTGATCCAAACGTCAGGATTTGCATATATTATATTTAGTAGATTGAGCACGTGGTCATTTGCTAGCCAATCTTTTTCATCGAGAAGTATGATGATTTCGTCTTCGGAGCATGAATCAATTGCATCGTTCCAGTTTGATGCAAAAGTAGTTCTGTGTTCTTGGTTCTTTTTTTTAATATATTGTTTAATGATTTCGTGTGTATCGTTCGCATAAATTACGCGATAATTATCATATTTTTGTTCGAATACTGAGTTGAGATTTTTTTTATGCCAATTTTGATTATTGTCTGAAGAAATAATAACAACAAAATTTTTGTTCGTTTCTATTTTTGTATCTTTTACTTTTTCCCACAGGCTATCTGGGTGTATTGTGTTTTGTTTGTGTAATTTAAGATTTGCTTGAGCTGAAAGATTTGGAGAGAGTGTTAGA
>JBDRBF010000006.1:0-24912 GCA_043822925.1 bacterium | reverse complement strand
TCTTTTTTTAAGAAAAATTTAACCGGATGTTTTAGTTTTTTTGGATTTAGCTATCTTTTGTAGTTTAAATTTATTGTTATTGCTTTTTATTCTCTCTGGATGTTAGGACTGTTGTTGATGAGCTCTCCAAATTAATATGCGTCACTTGTTCTTTAAAATGCGTGTTTTACGATGAGCCCTGACGTTTTAGTGGCGGGCTGTTTTATTACGCTTGCTTATTTGTTAGTGTTTATTAGAATTAAGTTGAACGGAATAGCTTAAATTTTACTTTATCTTTGTAACAATTTAATTCAACTTTTTTCTTATAGCTATTCTAAAATATTGACGAACCTAAGTGCCAATAAAATATAAATAAGGGGAATTATATTTTACTGAGGGACCTTTTTGATGTAGCTATCAGCCATCAGGAGATGTTGGTAATGAGTTGTTTTAAGATTTTTTTCTTGAGTTTTCTTGTTATGTTTTTTTGTTTAGGTTTTGAGGGGAGGGGGCTCGATATTAAAAATAGTCTTACGCGTACCTCGGAGACTGATAACTACCCGGATTGTCCAATTGATAGTGATCCAATAACACTTGTAGAAATACCTGTTCCAGCCTATGCCATGACTGCAGGTTCAACGAGTCCTTTTTTTTGTATGCTTGATATAACATATATAGCAGATCTGCATGACCCTGGGAGTGATGCGCTTCTTTTATCCGGTCAGTGTAAATCAAAAATTTTATTTTTTTGCGTAGATGGAATATTGCATAGCGCTCTTCAGTTAAGAACCGTAACATCTTTTGATGTTTTGGCTGAAAAATTCATAGATGCGCCACTTATACGTTTTATAGAACCGCTTTATGATGACGTTGCGGAGGTTCTTGTTGTGCAGGCTCAAAATAGTACTGGAATAGATGTTTTTAATGGTAAACAATTTACGGCGAGTGGAACACTCAAAAACCAAGTTGCGTATATTACGTATGAAGATAATGGTCCTCATCCTGTGGTCCCGCCAGGGCCAGAGGGAGATTATCATTTTTCAGGGAACAATGTTCTTACGAGTCAAACAGATGTATCAGCAGACAGAAAACTTTATTTTGATGGTGATACAAATTTGAGCGGGAACTATCATGCTATCTCTCTTACTCCAGCTCCTTATCCAATTATTTATATTGCTACAGGGGCGACCGTTATGTTGGAAGAGATTGTGCTGAGAAATTTTTCACCGCAGCATATTGCAACAGACCCATCGACGGCGATCGTTTTTGGTAATCGTACAACTATAGAGCTTGCTAAAGACGAAACGCTTACTGGTACGTGGAGCTTTGAAGGGGCGTGTGTTCTGAGGGGTAACGGGCAAACACTTACTTTGGGCTCACTTGGAAAGATAAATGTCGATAAGTCTGGCTCTTCTCTTTTGTTTGAGAATATTACAATCGCGGGACTTTCTGATAAAAATTTACGTTGTTTGAATAACAGTTGTTCTTTTTTATTTAAAGATACAAAACTTGTTTTGTCTGATGACTTTGTTGTAGATACAGGTTTTTTTAATGTGCTCGATCAGCTTAAGATTGTTGGGGCCAAAACGCTTACTTATGCGACAGATCAGCAAAGTACTATCGCTTCAAATGCATCTGTTTATTTAGCGAAAAATGGTACGTTTAACTATGCCCCACCGGTGGCTGATAGTACGCTTATTAATATGGCAGATGAGACGTCTACGTTGTGGCTTGATAATGCGACATTGAGCGTGACGACAACAGGATTTAGGCTTATAGATGGGACTCTTATGGTCGCAAATAAAAGTTTCTTGGAAAACACAGGTGCAACAAGTCTCTCTGAGTCGATAGCAATTAAAAATATTGATATTCTTGCTGGTGGCTCACTTGATGTTAAGTCAGGTATTCTTAGTCTTATTTAAAAAGGAGCGTCTCGATGGGCTTGTTATCTAAGAATAATTACCTAAAAAAAATATTATTTTTTATTTCTCTGGGTTGTTTTTCTCCGGCTGTTTTTGCTTCATTTAATTTTTCTAATCAGTCGGCAACCATGCATGTGACTCCTGGCGGACGGCTGGTCATGGTTCCTGTGTTATCCAGTTGGACTGGTACGTTGCATCAGGAGGGTGAAGTTTCTGGAAGCACTATTGGTTTTGATGGGGGTGTTTTACGTGTTCAGGATACAGCTGCGTTTTTTAAGGGGACTTATAATAGTTCTGGTTCTCAGCAAATTACGCTTGATGGAGACAAAACGCTTAACGTCGGCAGTGGTAACTTGTCCAAAAGAGTTTTGGTTGGGAGCACGGGAAATAAAATATTGGGTCAACTTACGTTTGCTGATGATACGGTTAGTTTGCCAAATATAGAGTTGCAAGATGGCGCAACTGCATTATCGCTTGGGGTTCAGGGTAAGCTGACAAGTTTTGTTAAGCTTGCTGGGGGTGCCGTAACGCTTGTTGATGATCTTAATTTTGGTGACGGAAAAAGATTTGATGGCGTTGGCGTTGTAAATTTAAATAATAAACGTGTGAGCTTTGGTGGCAAAGATATTCACATGACGGAGACGGTACTTTGGAATGATGCTTCTGATATTATATTAAATTCAAGAGTAACACTTTCTGGTATATGGACATTTGATGGGATAGGGGTTGAAAAAGAGGCACATATAATTGGCAATGGCAATATTCTTGATCTTGGTACTACCGGTTCTATTCGGGTGCGCTCTGGCACTAAATTATATCTTACAGATATTAAACTTAAGGGGCTTGGTGATGGTGGTTATGGAAGTATTGTTTTTGATGATAGTACGTCTCAAATAAGACTGTCTCATGCTGATATAGAACTTGCAAATAATTATTCGGTAACGAGTGGTGGATTTTATGTTGAGGGCTCATCGCGTATTATTACGCGTGATAAGAATTTAATTTTTACGCTTAATGGTACATTGACGGTTGATGGCATAACGCTTGAGTATGATACGGCAAGTTTTGGTGATAGTAATAATATTGTTCCGGCAAATAGGGGCGCTTCGACGGCGAATATTGCGTTGCTTAATAGTGGGGCAATTTCTTGTATTAACGGTTTGTCTCGGCAAAATAGTAATGCATTAATATACGGTCTGAGAGCAAATAGTAATGCGATCGTGAAGAACACAGAAGATATAAAAAATAATAGTAATGCGATTGTTTCAGGGGGGGTGTCAGTGGCTCTTTCGGTGCAAAATAGTAATGCGATTGTTGTGCTTGCTGAGTCTGGTCCTGGGGGTTTGCCTGATTGGGTAAAGCAAACGAGTGATGCAGTTGTGAGTGTACGGCAGAATGTTGTAACGTGTCCGTATATTAATAATGCTTTTGATACACGGTCTATTAGTGATTTATTTTTGGATGATGAATATAGGGCAGATAGTGATATATATTTGCATGATTTAGGTCTGCGTAATAATGCATTACGTTGTTCGTGCTTAAAGGGCGATGTCAGTGCCAATGTTCTTGGTGATTTACTTATTACAGGGCCTGTATATAACGCGACAGGTGATTTATATGTTTGTCCTGAACATGGCGTTATATATTTTGTAGGAAATACTGTATTTGATGGCCAGGGACATAGTATTACGTGTGGTGAAAGCGTTTTGAGTTCTATTTTTCTTGATAATAACGTGACCGTTACATTTACTAATGTTGTATTTAAGAACGTTAGAGCACAGGTGTTTGATCTTGGTTTGAATGCATCGATTGTTTTGGGGCAGGGCACGGTTGTTGAAGTGAGGCGTGAAGCTGGTTGCGCAGCTTGATGGGGAGAAGAGAATTTAGTGAGGATCCTAGGTGCTTTTCGATTGTTTTTTTTACTCTGAAAAGAGAGGCAATTCTTGCTTTAAGGCATAAATCAGGGTATCTTGGTGACTTAAATATTTGGATCCCAGATCAAGTCTGGGATGACAATAAAAGATAGAAAATTAAAAAAATCAGAGTTGTAATTTTTGCTTTTTTCTTTAGGAAGGGGGACTTGGATGGCTGCAGATAACGATACGACAGTTGATAATAAACCAAAATCTGGTGTTGCGTTACTTTCAATAGAAAAAGAGTTAAAGACGTCATTTCTTGACTATGCAATGTCAGTAATTGTCAGTCGAGCTCTCCCTGACGTGCGGGATGGGTTGAAGCCTGTTCATCGCCGTATTTTGTTCGCGATGCATAAACTTGGATATTATAACGATAAAGCTTATCGTAAATCAGCTACTGTTGTTGGAGAAGTAATTGGTAATTATCATCCGCATGGTGATGCTGCAATTTATCAAACAATGGTCGGCTTGGTTCAAGAGTTTTCAAAAAGATACCCGTTGCTTGATGGACAGGGTAACTGGGGTTCTATCGATGGTGATAACGCAGCTGCAATGCGATACACAGAAGTGCGTATGGCCAAGATTGCCCGTGAAATGCTTAATGATATAGAAAAAAATACGGTTCATTTTGTTCCAAACTTTGATGAATCTCGTACTGAGCCAACATTGCTTCCTGCCAAAATTCCACATTTGCTCGTAAATGGTTCGACCGGTATTGCTGTTGGTATGGCGACTTCAGTTCCGCCGCATAATTTAACAGAAGTTGTTGATGCGTGTTTGGCTATTTTAAAGAATCCCGCTATTACAGATGAAGAAATTTTCGATATTATTCCAGCACCTGATTTTCCAACGGGCGGTATAATTTGTGGTCGTTCTGGTATTGTTAAAGCGTATCGCACCGGTCATGGACGCGTTGTCATACGTGGCGTTATTGATGTTGAAGAAGAGAAAAAAGGTTCTCCGGTTTTGGTCGTATCAGAGCTTCCATTTCAGGTGAACAAATCAGATCTTATTACAAAAATTGCTGATCTTGTTAAAGATAAAATTATTGATGGAATTTCTAATATTCGTGATGAATCTGCGCGTGGAGGGATTCGTCTTGTTATTGAATTGAGACGTGGAGAGAACCCACAAGTTGTGTTGAATTTGCTGTATAAACATACGGCGCTTCAGTCTTCGATGTCTATTATTTTACTTGCGCTCTTTCAAAATCGTCCGGCGCTTTTTACGTTGCGTGAAGTGCTTGATCACTTTTTGTTGCATCGTAAAGAGATTGTCACTCGGCGTACAGAGTTTGATCTTGCTAAAAGCAAGTATCGAGAACATTTGTTAGATGGTTTTATTCTTGCTTTAAACGATATCGATAATGTTGTTTTGCTTATTAAAGCGTCAAAGTCCGCGCAAGAAGCATGTGAAGTTTTGCAAGAAAAGTGCAAATTTTCTCTTGAGCAGGCAAAAGCTATTCTTGATATGAAATTGCAACGTTTGACCGGGTTAGAACAAGAAAAAATTTATGGCGAAATTTCAGAATTACGTATATTAATTGCAAAACTTGAGCTTATTTTACGTGATGAAAACGAATTGCGTAGAGTTATTGTTGAAGAGTTGGAGTTAGTCAAAAAAACATATGGTGATGCGCGTAAATCTAAGATAGAAGACGCGGTCGATATTTTGAGTGAAGCTGATCTTATTCCTGATGATGATATGGTTGTTACGTTAACACGCAAGGGGTATATCAAGCGCGTGCCTCTTGAAACATACGTAGTACAAAGACGTGGTGGCAAAGGCAAGAAGGGTATGGCAGATCTTGATGATTCTGACGACTTAATGCAAGATGCTTTTGTTGCTAAAAATCACGATGAATTATTGTTCTTCACAAATACTGGCCGTGTATTTAGCTTACAAGTATTCCAAGTTCAAGAAGGTTCTCGAACATCAAAAGGCCGTGCTATTGTTAACTTGCTTCAGCTCTCTGAAGGTGAAAAAGTTGTTAGACTCTTGTGTACTCGTGGCATGGAAAATAAATTCTTAGTCATGGTAACGCGTCAGGGTACAATTAAAAAAACAGACGCTATGGCATTTGCTAAAGTGCGTAGTACCGGTATTAGAGCGGTTAACTTGCATGAAGGTGATGAGCTTGCTTTTTGTGCGATTAGCTCAGGTACTAATTCAATTGTTATTGCAACTAGCATGGGCCAAGGTATTCATTTTAAAGAAGATGAAATCCGGTCAATGGGCCGTCAAGCCGCTGGTGTGCGTGGTATTAAATTGAAAAAAGATGACTTTGTTGTTGGGCTTGAAGTGGTTAGCGAACAAGACACGCTCTTGTTTGGTACATCACAGGGTTATGGTAAACGTGTTAAAATTTCTGATTTCAGAGTTGCTCACCGTGGTGGGCTTGGTGTTAGAACTATTCCAACCGGTGGCCGTAATGGTGAAGTTATTGCGCTTGTGCGTGTAACTGAAAATTCTGAGATTTTATTGATTGATACAAATGGTAAGATTATTCGTCTTTCACCGCAAGAAGTACGTACAATGGGCAGACAAGCAAAAGGTGTAAGACTGGTCAGACTTGATGCAGGGCAAACACTTTCGGCGGTGCTTACGTTTGAACAAGAAGAAGATGATGATGAAGACGTGACACCTGGCGACAAAAAAATGGTCGCTGGTGATAAATTGTTCGGGCAAGAAGCTGATGGTGAGCAGTTTTTGGGTAATCTAGAAGCTCTTGATGCTCAAGATAGTTTAGATGATCAGGACGATCAAGATGTTCAAGACGATTTTGATGCTGACTTGCAAGAAGATTCAGGAGAAAATTCTGAAGACAGTCTTGATAATAGTCAGAAGCGTTCAGCAAGTTCAAATCGTACAGCATTACAGGATGATTTTGAAGTTGCAGCCAAAGAAATAAAACAGCGCAGTATGTTTGATGCAGGTGCTGACGACGATACAGATTTATAAGGGAATACCCTTCGACAAGCTTAGGGAGAGCGCTCATGCTGAGCTTGTCGAAGCATCTGGTTTTTGACCCTACTACGCTCTTTGCCTTACGGCTTGTAGCTACGAAGGGCAGGCAAAATATATGAAACAAAATAGACAAACGTTATTACACTTATCATTAATATCAGGTATAGGTCCGGCAACGGTATGCAAGTTAATTGCATACCTGTTACATGTTAACGATCTTTTGCGTGATCGGTCAGGATCCAGCCAATCGCAAACCTGTGATATTTTTCGGGATAAAATCGAGTATCTTGATACGTTATCGTTTGAACAAATTTATACTTTTTCTGTTGCTGATTTTAGAAACAAAATTGGTCTTTCAGAAAAAATAGCTACTATTTTGCACCAGGGGCTTACAGATAAAAAATTGCTTGAAGAAGAATTAGAGCTTATCGAAAAATATACGATACGCATTGATACAATTCTTGATCAAGAATACCCAGCACTACTCAGAAATATTAATCAGCCACCGTTATTGTTGTACAGTAAGGGCGGCTCTTTGGGCGCCGTTACTGCCGGGACCAGTGCTCACCCTGAGGCGCTCACCCTGCCTGTGCACCGTAGCCTTGGCGTAGGTGTAAGCTTGTCGAAGGGGGTCGAAGGGGATCCAGGATCCAAGCCATATACCCCCAAACGTATCGCGTTTGTTGGTGCACGTAAAGCTGATAAGTACGCAGCGCAAGTAATAGACCATTTGGTTCCAGGGTTAGTTAATAACGGCTGGGAAATAGTAAGTGGTGGGGCGTTAGGCGTTGACAGTATGGCCCATAAAGCAACACACGATGCTGGGGGAAAAACAATAATTGTGCTGGGCTCAGGTCTTTTGAAGCCGTATCCGGAACAAAATAAAAAATTTTTCAAAAAAATAGTAGCCAGTGGCGGTACGCTTGTTTCATCTTTCCCATTGCGTATGCCCCCAGATAAAACGACTTTTCCTGCGCGCAATCGCATTATAGCTGGTTTATCTCAGGGCTGTGTTATTGTTCAGGCTGCGCAAAAAAGTGGCGCGTTAATTACGGCTGAATTTGCGCTTGAACAGGGCAAACAGGTGTTTGCAGTCCCAGGGTCTATATTTAATGATTTAAGTGATGGATGCCATAAATTGCTTGATCATGGTGCTAAACTGGTTAAAGATGTCTCTGATATTTTGGGTGAGTTTGGTGAGTATGATTGTACGGCTGGCGCTGCGAGTGTATCTGGTACGGCTCTTGCTGCGCACCAAGATTACGGCTCTCAGGAGTCTATTATCTCTCAAAAAAATAACGAGCCAGTAAAAGTTTATAACCAGGTTCGAGTTTCTGTCTCTGCGCCTGCACAAGTATCAAATTCTTGTCATCCCAGACTTGATCTGGGATCCAAGCCTTATTCCGACCCGTTTTTAGCTCATTTTGATAGTATGCATACGTTGGACGAATTAACGATAAAATCTGGTTTAAGTTTTGCCGAGTTACAAGATAAGTTGTTTTGTTTGCAGCTTGATGGCTTGGTTAAACAAAATTTTGCCGGCTCTTGGGAAAAAATCTAACGCTAAGTATTAGCGTAATTTTCTGCAAAGTTTTGAAATTTATTGTCTTGTAGAATTTGTGCGTGCCGGCGGCACGCGTTCCTGCAACTTTAGCCTGGTGGCTTTTAACTCCAGGTGTGAAGCGTGTGAAATAATCGAACATTAAATTTATGAAAATATTGGAGCACTCGTGAGTATCGATACATTATATCTCGGTTCACAATCTCAATCGCGAAAAAAATTACTCGAAGAAACTGGTTATACTTTTAAAATTCTTGATCACACCAGTGACGAACAAATTACAACGCATACAGAACAAGACTTTTCTAATTATGTGCTTGCAATAGCACAACATAAAATGGACAGTCTTATTTTGCCTGAACACGATACACATAAAACAGGTGATACTATTTTTGTATTAACTGCAGACACGATGGTTAGGACAAAAAATTCACATCAGGTTTTTGGTAAACCTCGAGATAAAGAACATGCGCTTTATATGCTTCAAACCTATCGCAATGAAGCTGTCGAAGTAGCAACCGGTTGCTGTGTCGAAAGAAAAAAGTGGGAAAGTGGAGCGTGGGTACGCGATGAAACCAGAGCCTGGACGACAGTGGCAAGTGCTGAATTTGTCGTTGGCCAAGACGATGTAGATCTTTTTATTAAACAGGTCCCGCTTGTTATGTCTGCTGCCGGTGCGGCAATTATTGAAGGTTTTGGGCAAAACTTTTGTAAGTCGATTCAGGGGTCTTACTCTTCAATTATGGGCCTGCCGGTGTTCGAATTGCGCCAAGCGCTTAAAGATCTTGGTTTTAGGTTTTAGATTTTAGGCTGACGGGAAAATTTGCTTGTCTCTTTTTACTATATCTTCATAGTCTTTTATTTCTGATATCGTTTTGATGTTGTATTGATATTTCAAGATATCGTGTAAAGCTTTTAGGTGTAGGTTGCCGACAATACATATTGCGTTATTTTTTTGATTATATTCGGCGATATTACTTGCCAGTGTTTGGTTGCGGTTTTGCATGCCATTGGGCGTAACGGCCAGTCTCAAGCAAACAGTCCGCTGAGTATCTTTGTATTTTGTTCTAAAGTCATTGATGATACTTAAACTTTTATCACGGTCATGTGTCTTTATGGCTTGATTTAAAGTTGTTTGATATTTTGTCAGGTCTTTGCATGTAGAGACGTAATCGCTTAGAATGCCTGCCGGGAAGTCTTTTTCAGTATAAGTTCCAAGCTTTGTAAAAAATTCTTCTATTTTTTTCATGAGCTCGATTGAGAGCGGTTGTTCGAAAATTTCGGCAAATGGGAACGAAAGTTGAAGTGATGTGTGCTGTCTATCGCAATCTATTTTTTTTGAGTTTAGTATATTATTGAGGCGGAGATAATCCAGGAGGCCTTTGCTTTTGGTAAGTACGGTATCTGGAAGATCTGATGGAAGTTCGAGTAAATAAGTAAAATCTTTTTCTGAACCTAAAATAATTTTTTTGTTTAATAATTCTTTGAATTGGGATATTGAGCGAGCATCGTGAGTTTCTCCAATGACGAGAATCTTGCTGCCATAGGTATTGGTAAACGTGAATGTTTCTATAAGTTCGGCATGTATTATGTTTAACGTAATAGATAAACTAAGCGTTAATATTATGAGTAACTTGATAGATAACTTTTTCATAATTAGATCCCCCATTTATAACTGTACTGATGACTGTATAAAAGTGCTGATTTTGCAGCTCTATGTGCTTAATCTATTATACGTTATTTGTTTATTGTTTGCAAAAGGGCTAAAAGATAGGAAAAAGTACGTTTTTAACTGTTTTTTTAGGTATCTGGGGGAACGGGGTTGGAAAGAAGAAAGGGCTTAGCTGATATTTGAAGTGCGCTAAGCCCTTAATTTATTAATTAAAAAATTCTGGATACTAGGTTTGTTTGGGTGTTAGTTCATGGTGTCTTTATTGGAAGGTTTCCAGTTTTTTATAATCTGTTTAAATAAAACCTGTTTTGCATACTCAGTGTCAGTTGAAACTTTTGGATTATGCTGTTTTTCTTTTATTATCTGAGCTTTTACTTGTTTAATACTTGTTCTGAGCGTGTTTGGATTAAAACCAATGGATTCAATTTTTTTAAGTGTAGGCGTTATATCAGTTTCAGATTTTGCATGATATGGAACCGTTTTGAGATTATCTGCTAAAGAATCTTCAAGATAAATAAGAAAATCAAGAATTGTAGAATCAAGGTCTTCAGTTACTTTTGATAAATCTTCGAGTTCTAGCTTATTGATATCATGTATGAGGCCATTTTTAATAGCTTCTTTGACGACATCGTTAAGCATATGCTTTTCGTTTTTTAAAAGCCAAGAGAGTAGACAGATAAGCTCGAGTGATAGTGATAAACTTGAATTCATAATCTTTTTCTTTCTCTTTTATAGGGCTTAGAATGACAAAGAAAACGACTCTTTTTGTTTTTCTTCACAACATCTTCACCTGTATCATGATTCAAAAAGAGCTTTCTTGTCAATAATGTAGTACAAGTATAGAGCTTTTCGGTTAAATAAGAAAGAGGGTAAGCAGGTTTTTATTGTTGGTTCGCAAGATATTGGACTATGCCGGCGTAAACGTTTTGTGCAAATTGTCCCTGAAAAAATTCGTTTTCAGCCTGTGTAATATTGTTTTTGTGAATTGCTATATCGAGAGTTACAAATGCTATATTTGTTTGTGATGTTGGAGAATTAACGGTTTCTCGTTGTTTTTTGCCTAGATATTGAGCGATATTTTGTGTTTTTTGCAGGTTGTTTATAAACGTTTTGTTAAGTTCGTTTGCTAGCGTTTGGGATAGATTTGTGACTTGTGGGGTAGCTGATCCTGGGCAAAACATGCTTATTGTGCTTATTTGTGGGTGAGCGTTTGTTATCATAGACTTTAGGGCTGGCGCATTAATAGAAAACGAAATAATCATGCTGGCCTGTAATTGTTCGGCGAGTTCTATTTTTTGGGCATACGGGATTTGTGAGTTTTCTTCTTGAGCAAGAAGAGCGTTATAGTTATTGCGCTTTAATAATTTGTAAATATTTTTAGTGATATTGCGCCCAATTTTTTCAGTAAAAAGAGCGGTAAGTTTGTTGGTATTTTTTTGTGGACAGCAATCTATTATAATTCGAGTATTTTTTTTTTAGCCTCATCTTGGTAAGAATTATTTGAGGCAAGAGATGTTATGGCTGATTCGATAAGATGAGGTGGCTGTTGCTTTGAGATATTAATGACAAGGGTGCGTGCGTTTTCTTTTTTTATACATTCTATGTGAAAGCCTGTAACAATGCTGCTGGTCTCGTCTTTGGCGAGTGTGACGCATAAGACAGAACAGAGATGGTTTTTAGCTTTTTGTTTAATATCGACTTGTTTAATAAAACTTAATTTAGCAAGTTCAGCTAGTACTTTTGGATGAAACGTTTTTTGTATTTTTGTATCATGTAAATAAATTTTGAGCTGGGTTTTTTCTTGAACAAACTTTTTTTCAAAATTTATTGGTTGTGAAAAATTTAGCGTGATTTGTGCTGGATCGTTATGTACAAAAATGTTTTTAAGCGTATTGGCCTGTGCTTGAGTATTTGTGCTTAAAATAAATCCTGCAGACAGCAATAAATAGCGTAATTTTTTCATGATGTTCTCCTACCACGGTTTTTTGTATTTCTTGAGATTTATCCCCCTGTACATTTTCATATTATCAATTCGCTAAGCCCTTTTTCAATGATTTATTATAAATAGAAAATATAAACACAGAAATTTGTACGTTTTGAAGAAAAAATCTATTATGTTGTGGTCGCCGTATTTGTTACTCTGGTCTTTGTATAAATTGTCATCCTGGACTCGCCTGTCCGCCATAGCCTTGGCGACGGCTGGAATTCAGGATCCAGTCCCTTAAAAACAATAATTTTAGGTGCGCTTGTATGTTCATGTTGAGTAAAGTTGATCAAAATGTGCCACTATCCGATAAAAATTGGTTTCGTGTTGGCGGGGCTGCTCGTTATTTTGTAGAACCTAAAACAGAACAAGAATTTGGTGAAATATTGCGTTATGCCCATGCACATGGGCTTAAAACAGTTTTGATCGGCGACGGGGCCAATAGTCTTGTGAGTGATGCTGGTTTTGATGGCCTGGTTATACGTCCGGCCATAAAAGACATTACGTTTGATGGTCAAGATAGTGTTATGTGTGGCGCTGGGGTACTGGTTCAAGACCTGATTGATACTTGTTTAGATAGAAATTTAGTTGGCCTGGAAGAATTTAGTGGTATTCCGGGCAGCGTCGGCGGCTCTGTTTTTATTAATATACACTATTTTAGTGGTTTTTTTGGGGATTTTATTGTCGGCGCCCGTGTTATCGATAAAGATACTGGTATCTCTATATCAGTAGACAAAGCCTGGTTTGATTTTGGTTACGATACGTCCAAATTGTGTGATGGCCAGTATTACGTGACCCAGGCAACGTTTAAACTTAAAAAAACAGACGATCTTGGGGGCGCGTATGCCAAAGGAGCCCGCGACCAGATTATTCGGCATCGCAATAGCCGGTATCCTACTGAGCGTACTTGCGGGAGCTTTTTCAGAAATTTTCATGATCATGAAATTACTCATCTGGTGAATGGCAAAAAATTGCCGTTTACTGCGTACTATCTTGATAAAATTGGCGTTAAGGGTTCTCTCTGTGTCGGCAAAGCATGTGTTTCGCATAAGCATGCCAATATGATTGTTACCAGCCCGGGGGCGACAGCCCAGGACGTTATCGATCTTGCGCGCAAAATGCAGGAGCTTGTCTATAAAGAATTTGGTATGATCCCGCAGGCTGAATGCCAATTTATTGGGTTTGATGGGTATCCGTTGCACACGAAAATGTGAGCTGCTTTTGTTCTGAGCTGCGCTCTCCCTGATTCAGTCCCGTCGTAGCCTTGTGCGACCTGTCCGCCATAGCTCCGCAGGAGCGACGGCTGGAAGCCAGGGGGCTTGCCTGTCTCGTCGTAGCCTCTGGGCGTAGACGGGTTGAAGCATCGAAGGGGAATAAAAGCAGGATAAAACTTGTAAAATGATGCGAAAAATGCAACAATTAGTATATGAAAACCTTAAAAGAACATATTCTTTACCTTCTATCACAGGGCAAATATTTTTTTTCAAAGCATGGTACAATGCTTGAATTGGCCATCGATCAATCTCAATTTCGTTATCAAGCGTACAGACTTTCAAAAAAAGGGTTCATAAAGAAGTTAGATAACAATTTTTTTATGATAATTCCGGCCGAATACCAACAACTCGGTACGCTCCCCCCTCATTGGATTGTCGATGCATTTATGAAGCATTTAAATCAGGCCTATTATATTGGGCTTTTAAGTGCGGCCTCACTCTATGGCTCAACAGAACAACAACCTATGACTTTTCAGGTAATTACCAATAAAATGACAAAAAAAATAGAGCTGGGAAGAAGTGAGATAGAATTTTTCTATTTTAAAGATTGTTCGGCTTCAATAAAAGCACAACTTACAGTGCCGACCGGTTATGTGAATATTTCGACTAAAGAACAAACAATAGTTGATTTGGTAAGATTTTATAAAGTATCTGGGTATATGAGTAACGTAGCATTGGTAATCAAAAGTCTATCGCAAGAATGTGAACCATCACGGCTTGCAGATGTTATTGAACATGAAAAAAACAAATCTGTTTTGCAACGATTGGGATATATTTTAGAATTTGTTGAGCAATCTGGACTGGCAAATATAATAGAAAAAGAGCTGTCAGCAAGAAAAATGGAGTATATTTTATTGCGACCCGATTGTGGTAATAAAGATGGCGAAAAAGTAAGTAGATGGAAAATAGTTATCAATGATACGTTGGACCTACAATGATTCCAAGAAATTTTATTTTAGAGTGGACTGGTCATGTTCCGTGGGCAGAACCAAGACAAGTGGAACAGGATCTTATTATAACCAATGCGCTTTTGAAGCTTTATGGTAATTCCATAATAAAAGAAACCCTTGCTTTCCGTGGTGGCACAGCGCTTAATAAATTATTTTTTACTGAATCTTTTAGATATTCAGAAGATATTGATCTTGTTCAAATAACGTCGCAACCCATTGGAGCGACTATCGATTTGATTCATGAAATAATTGATCCATGGCTTGGTAAACCAAAGCGAAGCGCTTCAGGCGGCTTATGCACGCTTTCTTATCGCACAATAAGTGATGATGGCTTTCCACTTAAACTTAAAATAGAGATTAATACGAGAGAATATTTTTCAGTTGTTGGGTTTCAAGAACATCAATTTTCAAGTAGTTCATCGTGGGCACTTGGAAGCGTTATGATAACGACGTATGCGATTGAAGAATTACTTGGAACAAAGATGCGAGCTCTTTATCAGCGGCGCAAGGGGCGAGACCTATTCGATTTATACATGGCAATAACTATGGTTCCAAACATTGATACAAGTTTGATAGTGCGTTGCTTCTTAGAATATATGGCTCGTTCTGGTCAGCATGTTTCTCGGGAAGATTTTTTAAAAAACATAGAAAAAAAGCTCGAAAATAAAGACTTTCAAGGTGATATTCTCCCTCTTTTGCCTAAACAAAAAAATTCTTTTGATTCTCGCGTTGCTTACGAATATTTACGAGAAAAGTTGTTTGATAAGCTGTAATCATGTTTGCTCTTGCCTTTTTTATCAAAAAACATAACAATATGAACCATCGTGTTTGCCTGTCTAATTTTTGTTAGTTAAAAGATGAGGATTTATTATGAAAACATTAAAGAATAATGTTCATAAAATTGTCCTAGCAATTGTTTTTGCTTCAGCATCATTTAACGTTACTACAGATTTATATGGTATGTTTCCACAATGTGCGCAGGGTTTGCCAGGTTCAGAAATACCAGTAACAGAAGTAGAGGATGATGTGGAAACGCAGGAAGAGATGCAAGCGCGAATTATGAAGAAGAAGAAAGAACGTGAAGAGCGCAAAGCTCAGAACGGGCGCCCTGACCAAGAAACAGTTATGGTGTCGGGCTCAAATTAACGTTTATTAAATGATGCTTTAATCGATTGAGTTATCGTTTAATTTGATTAGCTAGAAAAATTGAGAGGCGACGTTGCTTGGATAAAGTAACGTCGCCTCTTTTCTTTTTATGGGTGAAGTTGGTGGACGGCCTAGGGCGTTGGGGTGAGAATCGGGCACTGGAGGAAAAAGTGCGTTTTTTGATAAAAAACAACGTTTTTTTTTGTCTTTGCTTTTTCGGCATGGCTGTCGTTATTTTACTTTGTTTTATCAGCATATTTAGCAAGTATTTACTTTGTTTTTTATACATATGTATACTAATCTTAGTTTGTTTTTTATACATGGAGCCAGCAGGAAGTCTAAAATAGGAGCGGGGTATTTAATGAAAAGAATCATAGATTTCTTCTTACAAGAGTGGAAAAATGAGTCGTACAAGAGAAAACCATTGTTATTGCGGGGCGCACGGCAGGTTGGCAAAACTCACGCAGCACGCAATCTTGGAAAATCGTTTAAAAATTTCGTTGAAATCAATTTGGAAACTAATGAGGTTGCCCGAAAAATTATTGAACAGGATCTTGATCCTAAAAGAATAGTCTTTCAACTGTCTGAGCGTTTTAAAATAGATATTGTTCCAGGCTCAACGCTGCTTTTTATTGATGAAATCCAGGCCGTACCAAAAGCAATTACGGCATTGCGTTACTTTTATGAATTAATACCAGAATTGCATGTTATTGCGGCGGGGTCGCTTTTGGATTTTGCTATTGAGCAGGTTGGTATGCCGGTTGGGCGTATTTCGAGTTTATATATGTATCCGATGTCTTTTCTTGAGTTTCTTGTTGCTCTTGGACATGAAAGATGGGTACAAACAATTTTGAAGCATGATCTACGTGAACCGCTGTTTGAGTCTTTGCATGATGAGCTGCTTAATTTGGTGGGGACCTATCTTGCTATAGGTGGTATGCCTGCAGCGGTTGATGCGTGGGTGCAAACTCAAAAAACACGAAATGTAAAAAAAGTGCATTCAGATCTGCTTGATTCTTATAGGCAAGATTTTAATAAATATGCGACAGCGCATCAGATTAAATATCTTGATGCACTTTTTCGTCATGCTTTATCGCAATTGAGTAATAAGTTTATGTATAGCCGTGTTGGTGAGTATCAAAAAAGGGAGCTTGAGCCTGCTTTGGAATTATTACAAAAGGCAGGAATTGTGCACCCCGTTTTGCGCAGTGCGGGACAGGGTATTCCAATTGGAGCGCAAGCGTATCTTGATGATTTTAAAATAATCTTTTTAGATGTTGGGTTGAGTCAAGCCTCACTTAATTTTGATATAACGCCATGGTTTCTTGAGCCGTTATCGACATTTATTAATAAGGGTGAGATTGTAGAAGCTTTTGTTGGACAAGAATTATTGGCATACTCTGATCCAATTGCCAAAGATAGTCTTTTTCACTGGCGTAGAGAGAATCGCAATAGTCAGGCAGAAGTTGATTATTTGGTACAAATAAAAGAAAAAGTTGTTCCTATTGAAGTTAAATCCGGTACTAGCTTACGTTTAAAGAGTATGCAGATATATTTAGATTCGCATCTAAATTCTTCTTATGGGGTACGCTTTTCTGCTCATAATTATGCAATAGAAGAAAGAGTGCATACTTACCCATTGTATACAGTAGCCAAGCCGTTTTTTGATGCAAATGAAAATGTGCGTGAAGCATTGTTGAGTTTGGTTGCTGATAGTTGCCTAGCGCCATTGGCTGATAAAAAAGGATTTATTGAATCGAGGTTAAAAAAATATGAAGAATTTAAAATTTTATCGCTTTCAATCGTTGCACCAGAAGTAACAAAAATAAAAATTGATGAATGCGGCGATAAGCTTGTTGATGTAATAAAAGTTGGCAATAAACGTATTGTCCCAGTAACTTATTTTGATGCGGAATTTATAGTGGGGCATGACGATTTTGGCAAAGTGCGCGTTGGCTTGTATGAACGGTTGCAACTTTTGCTTAAATATTTGCCAGAAAATATAGGCGTGGTAGTTGCTGAGGGGCTGAGGCCTCTTTGGAAACAAAAAGAATATTTTATAAAAAAATTTAAACAGCTCAAAGAGCAATCAGAAAAAGATACAGGTAAAAAGTTAAGTGAAGATGGGTTGGAAGCTATTTATGTTGAAACGTGTAAATGGGTTTCCCCTTTTATTGATAACATACCGGTTCATTGTACGGGAGCCGCAATCGATCTTACGTTATTTAAATCTAATACAGATGGTTCAAATGAGCTGCTTGATTTAGGAAAACATGGCGTTATTTTTGGACCAAATGATCAAGCAAAAACGTTATCAGAAAATGTGACTCAAGAGCAAAAAGAAAACAGGCGCATGCTTTTGGCTGCTGCAGCAAAAGCTGGTTTGGTTAATTATGGCTATGAATGGTGGCATTATAGTTATGGCGACCGTGCATGGGCCTATGTTGAAAACCAAGAAAAAGCGATGTACGGCTTAGCCGTTACGGGAAAAGAAGAAGTTCTGACGAAAACGAAAGAAGAATTTCTTAAGTCGTTTTTGAATTAATAAAATTTTAGATTTAATTGCATATATATGGGATTTCTTATCGCACTTAATTTTTTTCTTTTATAAGTACTTTTTTGCCGTGGAAAGCTATGCCGAGCTTTAGGATATCTTTAATCCCATGCGCTTCAAGCTCTGTAGCATATTTTTTGTCTTCAATTTGTTTGAGCGCTCCATCTACGGCTTCTTCAAGTGTATCTGTATCTGATGGGCCAATTTTTTTGAATTCTATGATTATGCCGCGCATGGTTGGTTTTTTTGGGATAACCATAACGTCATAGCGCCCATAGCCGCTTTCTTTATTCGATTTTACTATGTAGTTTTCGCTGAGACTTACGAGCATGCCAAGCACAAATGCGTGATAAAACTTTTCTGGCTCATCACCAGCGGTATCAAAAACGCTAAAACTTTTGATAACAAAATCGTAAAAGATCTTTTTAAATTCGTTAACTTCACCAGAAACCAAAGAATTAAGCATCATCGAATAATTATTCATGCTTATATTTTTCTTAAGCCACTCAAGAATTACTGTTTTATAGAAAGTTTTAACCTCAGTATTTGGAAGGCGTAGTGAGGCAAAGAGAAAGTCGTCTTTTAGGTAGATTTTATCGAATGATAAATACCCACAGAATAATAAAAAACTCCAGACAGCATCTGATTGTGAAAAGACATTATCGAAAACAATGTTTTCGTCTACTTGTTTTTCTATATTATTTCCGGCAATTAATTGTTCGATGTCTTGTTTAAAATCAATTGAGCCTTTTTCTATGAGTTCTTTGATAATTGCGTTATCGCTGGTGTTGAGCCAGTAGGTTTTGAAACTATCGTTATTTGCAAAATTAATTATTGACCATGGGTTGTATACGGTATGATTATCCCCTGATGCATACCCGTTATACCACGTTTTTATGTCAGCCATTTTGCTTGTGAGTCCATAGTGAGACATGAGTTCGTGAACTTCTTCTTCGAGTAATCCAAATTTATCAGAATACGTGTTGTCGAGCAGCGAGCAAACAGCTAAACTATTTAAACCACTAAAAACACTTTCTTTTGCGACGCGTAAAATACCAGTCATTACTGAAAATTCTAAATTAGAATTGTCTTTTAAGCCTGCACAAAGAAGACCGCGCATAAACTCGATAGTATCTTTATAATAATTATTGAGAAAACCGGTGTGAATTGTGGCATCGTATTCGTCTATAAAAATTATTGGTTTTTTATTGTGATAAAGATATAAGTAAGTGCTTAAATCTTTGAGCGAATTTTCAAAAGTGCTTTGGCTCGCGCTACCATCAATAATGCCTTGGAAATCACGTTTTTGTTCGACATCTAGGATGTTGGCATCAAAAATATATTTGTGTCGTTTGAATTCGTTACTTATTATTTTGGTTACTTTTTCGTAGCATTTTTCCCATTTTGATTCTTTAACATCTTTAAATGTTATAAAAATGACAGGATATTGTCCCTGTTTGGCCATAATATCGTGATGCTCTGAAATTTTAAAATTATCAAAAAGATTGCGTTTTGATTCTGGTGTTTTTTCAAAAAAGCATTGTAGCATGGACATGTTTAATGTTTTGCCAAAGCGGCGTGGGCGAGGAATGAGTGTTGCTTTTGCGCCACCATCGAGAATATCTTTTATAAGTAATGTTTTATCAACAAAATAATAGTTCTTTGTTATGAGTTCTTCAAAGTCACAAAGACCGATAGGTAGCTTTTTCATGTCATTTCTCCGTAAATAAAGTCAGGAGGATAAAAGAGCATATAAATAAGTATATCTTTTGCTGTTGGGTAATCAACTGAGAACGCTTTTAGGCTTTTTTGGGGGGGCATAAAATTGTCGGGCACTAAGATTTTTTGCTCAAAATAGTACTTTTTTGCAGATAAGTTTGATTTTCGACCATTGGTGGCTAAAATAACCGGTTTTTTTGACCATGGATGGTCGAAAATCAGGGTTAATTAGTTTCATAAGGACTTGGATCCCAGATCAAGTCTGGGATGACAAAAAATTTGAGAGGAGATATTTGCAGTGGACAGGAAGAAGTTAATTATGTTGATTTAGTTGCTTTCTGATAGTGTTTCTAACCTATAATTTAAATCCTATCTTCAAGAATCATGATTCTATAGTTTTTCATGAGTTGTACCATAAAGTGCAGGTTGTGTATTGTTGCCAGCGTGTAGGCTGTGAGTTCGTTAGCTTTAAATAAATGGCACAAGTAGGCGACGGTATAATGCTGGCAGGTCCAGCAAGTACAATCGTCTTCGATTGGTCTATATTTTGTATGATTCCCGCTTTTTAGAATGCGTAACATGCCTGATTTGGTGAACAAGAGCCCGTGCCGTGCAGCTTTTGTTGGATGAGAGCTATCAAATGTGTCTATGCCCATAGGGATTGTTGATTCGAGCGATTCTAAGTCGCCGATGCCCAGTAGGTGGTTCGGTTTATCTGTTGGCAAATGTGGCATCGTTAATCTGAGCATATCGAACATTTCTTGTCTGTTTTTGCCTACAGAGCCGCCGATAGAGAACCCATCGAAGGGTAATTGTGTGAGTATCGAACAGCTTTTTTTTCGTAATTCTGGGTCTATGCCCCCGTGAATAACGGCATAAAGAGCCTGATTGTTTATGTTTTTTAGGTGGGCGTCAAGAGAGCGCTTTTCCCATCTGTGTGTACGGTCGAACGATTTTAATAATTCTCGTGGGCCAATATGATACGGTGGCAGTTCGTCAAAGCTGATCATAATATCGGCGCCAATATCTTTTTGGGCTTGTATAGATGTTTCTGGGGTTAAAAGTACTTTTGCGCCGTCGCGATAGCTTCTAAATAAGACGCCTTCTTCGTTTATTTTTAGGACCGAAGAATCATGCTTTTTTGTGCCTTGACTCTTGATTTCGCTGGCTACGCCGCCATATGCTAAACTAAAAACCTGAAACCCGCCAGAATCTGTAATAATTGGCTTGGTTCTGTTCATGAATTTATGGATGCCCCCGGCATTCTTAATAACTTCTGCTCCTGGTTGTAGCATCAGGTGATAGGTGTTGCTAAACATGAGCTGTAAGTCAAGATCGTCTACTAATTTGCTGTCCAGAGCTTTCATGGAGCTATTTGTGCCGACGCCGACAAAATTGGGCGTGTCGATTATGCCGTGTGGCGTATGTATACGGCCAACGCGGGCACGAGATTTTTTAGATGTATGAATAAGTTCGAAAAAAAATGTTTTGTGCATACTGGTCCTGATTTAAAATTAAATTAATTATTATTTTAATGCGATTTGTGTGTTTTTCGCGTAATTTTTTGGGCTAATATTGTGAACGGTGTGCAGCACATAATAGCGATCGCTTTGATGCAAAGACTAACAAGAATAATTTGCCATATAGAGCCAATTAGGCCATAGAGTCCAGCAAAAGAGAATATTATCGTATCGAAGAGCGTGCTTATTGCTAACGTAATAGTATTGCGTAGCGTAAGATGTTTGTCAGCAAAGAGTTTTTTGAGCCCCGCAAAGACATAAATTTCAAGAACTTGTGTTAAAAAAAACGTAAATACTGATGCTATGACGATACGGGGCATAAACGATAATATGCTCGTAAAGTGTCCATGCATGCTGTCAAAGCTGTTTGGGACATAAAACAGGTGAAATTGGCTCATGATTAAGTAAAAAAAGACTAAGAAAAGGTTTATGGCAATCGTCTTTTTGACGATTGCCTGGCCAAAAAGCTCTTGCAAAATATTGAGCCCAAAGAAAGAGCTGACGATAAACACATCGCCGCAGGTTGCATTCAGTCCAAATAGAGCTATTTGTTTTGTGACAAAGAGATTGGCGAGTATTGTTTGTAGGCAAATAAAGGCAACAAGTGCTTCTTTGCCCAATAAAAGGGCGCCGATAGTCCCGGCACTGACAATAAGAGCTTGAGTGATAAAGAGTAACTCGTTCATGTTTTGTCTTTCTTGTTTTGTCATTCTGAAGGCTTCGACTTTTCGACGGACTCAGAGCTCAGCATGAGCGCTCACCCAGAGTTTATCGAAGGGTAGATTCCAAACCCTTAAGTATTTGGGGATAAATCACGACTGTACTTTAACAAGTCTTTGTTTATGCTATTGTAACATTTATTTAAAATTCTCTCAAAAGCTATATAAAACACATATTTTTTAACAAGAAGGGACAAAGTTATGTTTAACCAGTTTAGAATTAAGTCTTTATTTGTGCTTGTTTTCGCGGGGTTTGTCGGGTTTGGAGCGTATCTTTCGTACAATATTTTTACTGAGAAAAATGGGCAATCGGGCCAACAGGCTGGCAGATCACAGGGAATTCCCGTTTCTGGTACTCCTGTTTCTCGTACGATAGAGACGTTATATGGGACTTATACAATAGATGATCCGTTAATAATAGAGCTTATTGATAGCCCAGCGCTGCAACGTATGAAAAATGTGAGCCAGCATGGGATTTGTTCTTTTGTTGATAGCAACGAGAAACCGTACTCTCGTTATGATCATAGTGTTGCTGTTTGGGCAATTTTAAAGCGCTTTGGCGCTTCTCGCAAAGAACAAGTTGCTGGGCTGTTGCACGATGTTTCGCATACAGTATTTTCCCATCTAGGGGATTCTATTTTTGGGCAAGTTGGCCAAAACATAGCGCATTCGTATCAAGATAGTATTCATGAATGGTATCTTGCGCAAACTTGCGTGGGCGATATCTTGAAAAAATATAATTTTACTGTTCATGATATGAATATTGAGTCTGGGGAATTTACGATGCTTGATCAAGAGTACCCCGATTTATGCGTTGATCGTCTAGAGTATAATTTACGTGTGGGGCCATGGGTTGGCATAATCGAAGAAAAAGATATAGAAGTTATTTTGCAAGATTTGAATTTTGAAAATAATAAATGGTTTTTTAGGACACCTGAAATAGCGCGTAAATTTTCTGCCATCTCGTTACACTTTACACAACATGTGTGGGGTGGTCCTGAGGCCTACACGTTAAATCTTCTGGGGACGCATTTGTTACAGCATGCTATGCAAATTAAGCTGGTGACAAAAGAAGAAATGCATTTTTCTACAGACGATGTTGTTTGGAAACGGTTGAGTGAATCGGGTGATTCGTTTATTCAAAAAACAATGGAGCTTATCAAGAATTACAAGAAAACGTACGTATTAAGTACGCCTGAAATCTGTAATTATGTTGTTAAAACAAAGTTTAGGGGCATAGATCCACTTGTTAAAACCGGAGTAAATGGCGAATTTAAACGTCTTTCTGAAATCGACTCGCAGTTTGCACAAGTGCATGAGCAGGCTAAAGCGATTGTAAAGAATGGTTATCCTATTACATTTGTCGGGGAACTTGCAGGTGATCCTGAGCTGACAAAAGAGATTTATTCATAAGCTTAAAAAAGAACTATAAAAAAGAAGAGAGTATGACGAATAATAAACTGTCTTTTATTAATATGTTGCGCTATGAGCGCGTGTGTACTTTGTCGAATATGTTAACATTTGTTCGCATAGCACTTTCTCCTATTGTTATGTTTGGAATTTTTAAAAAATGGTGGGTGCTGGCTTTTTCCGTTTTTATTGTGGCATCGTTGACCGATTTATTAGATGGTTATCTCGCGCGTCGTTTAAACGAGCAGACAAAACTTGGAACAATGCTTGATCCAATTGCTGATAAAATTTTTTTAGTTAGTTGCTTTAGTGCGCTTGCTTTTTTTAGTTCACCGTCATTTTTTATACCAACATGGTTTGTTGCAATGGTTGTTGGACGAGAAGTTATAATTTTAGTAGGTTCAAGCATACTTATGTTTTCTGGTGTAAATTTTGAAGTTAAGCCAACGATATGGGGAAAGCTTACAACGTTCTTCCAGTTGCTGTTTATTTGTTGGATTTTTATCTGTTATTTTTTGTGCTGGGTGCCCATGCGCACGTATGGAGTTTTTCTCGTTTTGTTGGCCGTTTTTTCTTTGTTATCTTTATTGCAATACATTAAAATTTGGCTAAACTACGTAAGCAATTTGAAACGTGAAAAAAATAGTTGAAATATGTGCAATAAAGCAATTAGAGCATTTATTGAGTTAGTTGCTTTTGCACGTGTTATTTATTGAGAATATTTATTTGGCAATTTTCTTTGTATTTTTTCTTGTAATACATTAAAAATTAGCTAAACTA
Organism: bacterium; assembly: GCA_043822925.1. Classification (GTDB taxonomy): domain Bacteria; phylum Babelota; class Babeliae; order Babelales; family RVW-14; genus JBDRBF01. The sequence goes on along the minus strand of JBDRBF010000006.1, from coordinate 839 downwards.
CGTAAGAAATTTGAGTACTAAGAAAAATTAGGATATAAAAAATAGGGGCTATTTAATTTAGTGAGGTATGTGCAAAAAATTAGTAAAAAAAGTTCGAAAAGTTCAGTGAAAGAAAAGTTCTTGAAACGTGTTTGAAAATTTTGTTGGGTCGGTTCTTTTTGTGTGGGTCCTCAGTTAACAATGTATTAGGAGTACTAAAATGGTTAAGAAGTTTCTCGTAATCGCACTTGCAATGGCAGTCGTTGCTCCAACTGTACAAGCAAATAATGTAGCACAACAAGTTCAATCAGAAGTTGAAGCTAGACTCGTTGAAGTTACTGGTCAAACATTAACAGCAGACGACAAAGAAGTTCTTAAGAATGTTGTTGAAACAACTCTTGAAAATCTTCCAGTTGCTAACGAATCAAGAATCAGCAAAAAAACAGTTGCTATCATCGCAGTTGCAATCGTTGCTGTAATTGGTACAACTTATGGTGTTTTGGCTTACAGAAGCGGAACATTCAATCCTTTCGTTGGTAGTTTCTACAACACCAAAGAAATGAACAAAGAAATCGCAGCAGAATTAGAAGCAGCAAAAACACCAGAACAAAAAGCTGCAGAAGCTGTTTTGAAAGATGTTAAAGCAACTAAAGAAGAAAAAGAAAAAGCAACAGAAACATTGAAAAAAATCAATGAAGATAAAGCAGCAGCAGCTAAAGTAGAAGCTGAAAGATTTGCAAAACTTTCAAAAGAAGAAAAAGCAATCGAATTAGCAGAAAAAGCACTTGCAAAATTGAAAGCTGATAAAGTAAAAGCAGAAGCAAAAGCAGCAAAAGTAAAAGCAGCAAAAGATGAAGCTG
>JBDRBF010000005.1:0-8735 GCA_043822925.1 bacterium | reverse complement strand
CATACAAACTTGGCGCTGTTGGAACCGAAACAAACGCGCAAGACGGCTTTTACGTACATACAACGATAGACCCCATAAATAATTGGCTCCTACACGAGTTAACCAAGACACTCGAAACGTATAAGAAAAATCTAGACGACTACGAATATAGTATTGCTCTGGAAACAATCGAACAATTTTTCTGGAAAACATTTTGCGACAACTATCTTGAACTTATAAAAGACCGATTCTTTAATCCAGACAAATACTCACAAAAAGTTATCGATGCAACACGCTTTACGTTATACGAAGTTGGCTTTGCAATCTTGCAACTCTATGCACCATTCTTGCCACACATAACAGAAACGCTGTATCAAATGCTCTTCAAAAAAACAGAGCTCACAGAATCTATACATATAAGTTATCTTGATAGCGCACGCTTTAATTTTACGTGTCCACAAGATGCACAACTGGCTGAAAAAGTACTCGAGATCGTTGGCCAGATGCGCAAACTTAAAAGCGAAAAAAACTTGTCGCTTAAAACAGAAATACAAACACTTACTATTTATGCCCAAGACCAAGCACTACTTGATATGCTCAGCTCACAAACAAAGCTTCTGTCGGGCATAACAAAAGCACTTACAATCGAATACAAAAAAGAAACAGACAAAACAACAGAATTAACCGGCGAGAACGAGAAACTTAACGCGACCATACAGATATAATAAAAAAGGGAATCAACAATATGAACGAGTATACAATCATCATTGAAAAGGGAGAAAGTGATAACTTCGTAGGAAGCGTATTAGAACTTCCTGGGTGTCACACGCAGGCCAAAACAATCGATCAACTTATGAAACACATCAAAGAAGCAATAGAGCTTTACCTAGAAGTAGAAAAACCTGAATACACTTCAAAGTTTCTTGGAATTCAAAGGATAAATGTTTGACCAAGTTACCAACAATATCCGGCAAAGATCTTGTAAAGATTATAATCAAGCTTGGTTTTTCCATTGCCCGGCAAAAAGGTAGCCATCTAATTCTCAAGCATTCTGACGGAAGAGTTACCGTTGTGCCATGCCACAATAACGAAGACTTGGATAAGGGACTGCTCAAAAAGATACTTCGCGATATTGATATGTCCATGGATGATTTTATTAAAATTATTAAATAATTCTTGTCATCCCAGCCTGTCCCGTCGAAGCTTTATGCGAAGACGGAACTTAATCTGAGATCCAAGTCCATATAAAAACAGGTAAAAACCGTGATCCAAATTATAAATAAGCAGCGCAAAATAAAAGTACCCGTAAAAAAGCTCGAGCAAAGCATACAAGCCATGCTTAAAGTTTTGAAATACGAAGATTTTGATGTAGGCCTATTTTTAACCACAGATCGCACGATACGTCAGTACAATAAAACATATCGCAACAAAGACAAAGCAACAGATATACTCTCGTTCCCCTATCACACAGAAATCAAACCTGGCCAAAAAATCATAGTAAAAACACCAGAAGACAAAAATTTAGGTGATATTATTATCTCTCTTGAATATGTTAAAAGATCAGCCCCAGACTGGAGCCGATCTTTTGAAGACCATCTTATTGCGCTGCTGGCGCACGGGATGGCACACTTATTAAATCACACACATGATCTTGACACTGACTTTGAACTTATGCAAAAAATCGAAAAGAAATTATTAAGCGCCTGCAATTAAATGCGCTCATCCTGTTTATCCACCACCCTGTCCTACGTAGCTACAAACCATTAGGCGAAGAACGTATGGGGAAGCCACGCATAGGCGACGGCAGGAGCTTGTCAAAGAGCCCCCTTAACTGCCTGCAACTTCATCGTTAACTCGTTCAACTTGATTTTGAGAAGCCCAAGCGATTCCGTCAATTTCTGAACACGCTCTTGCAAAGAACCTTTTAATGGTGTTACTCCCGGCGAACTCTTACCACCAGGAATCTTTTCCTCAACTTTAAGTGCTAAAGCATTTAGCTTATTATAAGTCTCGGTAAATTTAACTAAGAGCTCATTCAAAAAATTCTTATCTTCTTCTTTTTTCACATCAACACTTTTCAATTCATTGTCCAATAAAGGCGCAGCACCGTCCAAACGGCTCTCACAGCCCCCTACCGCAGTAATTATCTGCCTTCGTGAGTCCCTGGGCTCATCCGCCACTTTTCCCAGAAATTCTTCCAGAGCTTTCTGTGAGCTTTTATTTTGGTTATTATCACACTTTTCCAACGTTTCTTCCTTAAACGAAAAATGAACAATAAGATCGTTTTCTGATTTAAGCCCATAAGGATCCCCGCGCTGCGGCAAAAGATCTCCAGGGGGAATAACAGACTCTTGAATCGTCTGTGCATTTCTCACAGAAATTACAATTCTATGCTTGGCTTTTTTAATTAATTCGCGAGAATTGGCTTCGTCGTTAAAATATATTCGATTTGTTGTGCCAAGAAAAAGATAGATTAAACAGTCATACGCGTTATTTTGTATTTTATTCAAATCATTTATATTTTTGGCGCCGAGCGTCCCAATATTATCAAGCTCAAATTTATCGATATTTTTAAACTTTATAATACCTTTCACAACATTGGAAGCAATATATTTTTCGTAAAATTCTGAAAGATGCTTGTCCCTCGAATCATAAGCGACTAAGCACGTGGCTTTTGGCTGACAAGTTGTAAATGCCCCCCCCCACGCAAATCCAAATAAGATTACAAATAAAAGTTTCGAACTCAACGAACGACTCTTCATACTCTCTCCCTTAACCACACTATGCTCTTCGTCTATCGACTCGTAGCTTCGAATGGCAAACAAAATAAAAATATACTGATTCGACACAATAACAAATTACCGTATAGTTAAAAACGCTTTTATTTTATTAATATGCTCATCAAGAACCAATTTATTGTTTTCAAATTCTTGATTACAATCAAGAACCAAAACGGGGATATTTTCAAGCGTATGATGCACATCTTCTTTTTCTATAAGAAACTTATCGTGCCTATCGTGAATCTGTTTCATATAACCAAGTTCAAGGGCACTTTCAGACGAACGGGCACGCTTAGTAACCCGGGACATACAAACTTCAGGTTCAGCCCGTAAATAAATAAAGCCACGAGGTGGGTTGCAACGTTTATGCAACAAAAAATCAACCCACTGGGAGTAAACAAACCATTCAATATCATGAAAAAAGCCATTTTGTTGGCCATTTATAGCAAAACAATAATGCCCAGAATACACAGAGCGCTCCATTATGCGGCGCGTATCAGGGTTAACCTGATGGGAGACATGGTCTTTAACCCGTGTAACCATAGAAAGCGTTTCCATAGTATAAGCCCAACGGGTTGGATTTTGGTAAAACTGCCCTAAAAGCGATTTGCCATGATCTTGACTAGCCCAACTTGCTACCGGCTCCTGAACCGTTGTAATATCGGGACAATGCTGACTAACGAGACGTAAAAACGTCGATTTACCTACTCCTATGTTTCCTTCTAGTATGTACATGGCCAAATCCCATTATATTATTGTTTAGTAAAGCTTTTTGATAAATAAACGTTTTTATTATAAGCTTTCAGAGTAGTTAGGCAAAGAAAAATCCCAATTCAGCCATATGGTTGAAACCATAGACTGACAAAAATTTCAGGCGATTACGCCTGAGAAACGAAGCTCTAAAAAACGAAAGTAATAGGTTATGTCAGGAAAAAATAAAAAAGACAAAAAAACAAAAGTAATGGACAAAGAAGTTGTCTACGGGCCCAATCCAATAATGGAAATGCTCAAGGCAAAAAAAAGAAAACTCTATTCTATTTATACAAAAAAACCACTACCTAAAGCATGGGAAAAAATTCAAAAATATTTGCCACCAGTTGTTCCCAATACACAATATGTTGATAAAAGTGCACTTGATGGTATTGCACGCTCTCCAGACCATAAGGGCATCATCGCACTGGTATCACCGTTCAAGTACGCACAAAAAATGTTCGATCCTGCAAAAAAACCATTAATTCTTTTGCTTGATTCTGTTCAAGACGTTGGCAACTTAGGCGCAATTTTGCGCTCAGCATATTGCTCCGGTGTAGATGGCGTTATTTTATGTGAAAACAGAGCCGCACTTATAACTCCTGCGGTACTTTCAGCATCAGCTGGTTACGCAGAATATCTTGATATTTACTGCGTTCCATCAGTAGGCTATGCAGTCAAAGAAATACGCGAAGCTGGATACACGCTCTACATGGCCGTCATGAACGGGCAAAACGCTGCAACAGTAGAATACAAACGCCCTGCATGTTTAGTTATCGGAAACGAAGCTTCTGGAATATCTAAAGAAGTACAAAAATACGGTGAATTAATAACTATCCCACAAAGATCTCCTGATATCTCATACAATGCTTCTGTTGCTGCCGGGATTCTTTTATTTTTGCTTTCTGGTAAAAAATAGGCAAATCGCCTACGGTTAAAGCCGTAGGCTCACAAAAGCATCAGGCGAATACGCCTGAGAACCGAGAAATAATACAGAGCATCAGCGCTCAGGTGTAAACACCTGCAATTTTATTCAAGCCTCGTGTTTTAACACAAGGCAATTTTAGACCGATTCTTGTGATCTATTGCAGATTCACATTACTTTGTTTTAGGGTATTAATGGCAAAAGAAATAAAAATAGACCATTAACTGCCCCTAAACAATTTTCTCTAGGTAATGTGAATAATATGAGTATAAAAAAAATATTTCGCAAAGTTCGTTATAAAAAGCAGCTTGCAATAGCCATTATGGCTATTGCAAGCATTGCAATACTCTACCCACAGGCAAAACAAACTTGCTATAAAGCCACACAATACGTTTATAACGTTCTATCAACGCCGACTTTTTCAATCGAATACGATCGAATTTTCTCTCAAACGTTAAAACAAGAAATCTCCCAATTCATAATCACTCAAATCAATAATAGTTTTTCAATACTCCCAAAAACTATTTGCAACAATCTTGCTCAAAAATTTAAAGCTATCGAACATATCTCCTGGCACACCACAGCGCCCCGCACCATACTTATAGCTATCACCGGCACCCAGCCAGCATACGTCGTTAATAATTCACAAATCGTAGCAAAAAACAGAAAGCTTTTTAATTTCGATATCTTTAAAAACTATGACACCGATAGCTTAAAGCGCATAAATATAAATAAAAATTTATATACAAACGAGCTCAAAACAGAAATCTATACATTTTTGAACAAAATTCCGGACAATTTTTGGTCTGATTATGACATAACGTATAACGCACCATATAATATCGAGATACAAAAAAAAATCTTTTTACCAGAAGCGCTGGCCGAGCATAATTACCCCCACATAATTACCGACGAAAAAAACTTACTCAATGGAGAAAAAATAAAAAAACTTGCATTTGTTCAAAGCGATATGCAACAAGAGAGATGGGAACATGCACGAACAAAACCCAAAGATCATCGACTGGTTTATGACGTTCGTTTTGAAAACAGAGTAATAGTCAAAATGCTCAAGAAAAAGAACTTTAGGAGGGGGCGATGAAAAGGCATTTACGGGGAAAAGTGGTGTCAGCGATTGACATCGGAACCACAAAAATCTGTGTTCTTATTGCATGCATAGACTCTCGAGGACATCCAGATATTATAGGCATCGGCGTACAGCCCTCATACGGGCTCAAAAAAGGAGTTGTCGTTAATATCCAGCAAACAGTCCAGTCTATCAAAGAAGCAGTACGAATAGCCCAAGATATGGCCGGCGTCACTATCGATACAACAACGGTTGGCATAGCCGGAGGACATATAAAATCATATAATTCGACCGGGGTTGTTGCCATTAAGGGCAAAGATATATCCCAAAATGATATTGACCGGGTTATCGATACCGCAAAAGCAATTCCCATTCCACAAGACCAAGAAATTTTACACATACTGCCCCAATATTTCAGAGTAGACGGTCAAGAATACGTTCTGGACTCTCTTGGCATGTACGGCGTACGGCTGGAAGCCCAAATACATATTATTACAGGCGCAATAGCGTCAGTACAAAACATTATAAAATCGTGTGAACTGGCCGGAATAAACGTCGCTGATATCGTGCTCGAGCAAATTGCATCCGCTGACGCAGTTCTTACTCAATCTGAACGCGAACTGGGCGTTGGCATTATTGACATCGGCGGTGGCACATCAGATTTTGCCGTTTATAAAGATGCCAGAATACGCCACTCAAAAGTGCTACCTATTGCAGGCAACCACTTTACAAACGATCTGGCCATTGGCCTGCGAATTTCTAAATCAAAAGCCGAAGAACTCAAAAAACTATACGGATCTATCGCACTAAAACAACATACAAACTTTTCCAATTCTTTTTCTCAACACAATTTTAATATTGACCTAGAATATGAACAACAAATAAAATCGGTCGAACTTGATACATTTACCGATATTTTAAAATATCGAGCTGAAGAAATTTTCGAATTATTTTTTGACGAAATCCACGAATATAAACTAAAATCGTTTATGCCAACAGGAATAGTCCTCACCGGTGGTGGCAGCCTTTTACCAGGAATAAAAGAAGTAGCGGAGGATAGACTGAACCTACCAGTACGCCTGGGTATCCCAATAACACAAGCATCCGAAGAAAACCCAATACTTCCTGATTCTCTGAAAAGCCCAATATATTCTACAGGGTACGGGCTATTACTCTATGCGATGAAAGACCATAACGATAAAATTTTAGGATCACCACATGATTCATCCATAAAAAAAGTTTTTAGGAGAATGAAATCTTGGATTTATGACTTTTTATGAGCCTAGATCCTGAAACGAGTTCAGGATGACAAGTAACAAAAGAAAAAAGGAGTAGCAAATGATAGAGCTATGTGTTGAAGAAGAAAAAAAACAACAATTTGGAGCCTGCCTAAAAGTACTCGGGGTAGGAGGAGCTGGGGGGAACGCCGTCAATAGCATGATTGCTACTGCCGAAACAGATGGAGTTGAATTTATTACAGCCAATACTGATGCTCAAGCGCTTGAACGATCATCAGCAATAAACAAAATTCAACTAGGCGCTCGAATAACTAAAGGCCTGGGCGCAGGATCAAATCCTGATGTTGGGCGCAGAGCCGCAGAAGAAGACGTAGAAACAATTGTAAAACAAATTGAAAATACCGATATTTTATTTCTAACGGCAGGGTTGGGTGGCGGGACAGGATCTGGAAGTCTTCCTGTTATTGCAAGCATTGCACGAGAAATGGGAATTCTTACCATTGCAATAGTTACAAAACCTTTTGACTTTGAAGGCAAAAGACGACAATCCATCGCAAACAATTCTATTGAACAACTAAAAAAAGCTGTCGATACGTTAATTGTTGTCCCTAATCAACGCTTACTTGAAATTGTCGACGCCAAAATATCTATGCTCAATGCATTCGCATTATCTAACGACATCTTAAATCAAGCAATAAAAGGCATCTCAGATATTATAACTAAGCCAGGACATATTAACGTCGACTTTGCAGACGTACGTACCATCATGAAAGACATGGGTATGGCTATTATGGGTACCGGACGAGCCAGTGGCCCAGATAGAGCAAAAAAAGCAGCACTGGCTGCCATCACCTCACCACTACTTGAAAACGTAAGCATAGAAGGCGCCAAAGGCGTTCTTATTAATATCACCGGTAATACTGATCTTGGACTGTATGAAATTAACGAAGCAGCCTCTGCCGTTTATGACTTGGTCAGCGAAGATGCAAATATTATTTTGGGTTCTGTAATAGACACATCACTTGAGAACGATATTATCGTCACCGTTATTGCAACTGGCTTTCAACAAAAAGAACGTGAAAAAGTTATAGAAAAAACAAACATACAAGCAGCTACCTACGAATATAATTACGAAAAAAAACCAGCTGACTATACTGCGTACACACAAGACCGACATATTGAACAACCTGCCCCTAAAAATTATGTCTCAAATAGCCCAAGCTTTACACATATCCAAAGCGCACAACCTATTATTATGCAGCCAATAATTGCACAACAAGCACAAGTTATCGAACAACCTGTCCAGACTACGTCCATTCAGGCTGCGCCAGTAATTGCGCAACCAGCACCTGTCATAATCGAGCAACCTGTTATTGCGCAACCAGCACAAATTATCGAGCAACCTGTTACTGTGCAAGCAGCTCCTGTCCAGACTGCGTCCGTTCAGGCTGCGCCAGTAATTATCGAAGAACCAATAATTGCTCAGCCAGCGCAAGTAATCGAACAAGCAGCAACTGTCCAGGCTGCGCCAATTGAGATAGCCCAAGCGCCAGTACAAGAAGCAGCGCCCATTCAAGTTCAAACCACACCAGCACAACCAGTACAAGAAGCAGCTCCAGTACAAGAAGCACAACCAGTACAAGAAGCAGCTCCAGTAATAGAACACGCCGTAATCGAAAAATCGATCTCAGAAAAAGTTGTAGCAAATTATGTCGCACGACAACAAGAACGTGCAGCTTCAGAACAACGCCAAAAACACCGAGAAAATGCACTCGCGCTCAAAGACGAACAAACAGATACAGATTCTGACCTCGATTTAAACGATTTTGATACGCCAACGTTTTTGAGAAAAAAACAAGAATTACAAAAGAAATTTAACATGCAAGCAAATAAAAAAGATGAAGATGAGTACGCACAAGAAATGTACGACCGTGAGATAAAAAAACAACAAGAAAAACAACGTAATTCTCAACTACAAA
>JBDRBF010000004.1:0-4542 GCA_043822925.1 bacterium | reverse complement strand
GCTGTGATAACTGTCGAACCGATAAGAACATTGCGGATTTTGTTATTTGGTTTTTTTTGAGCAGCTGTATTTTGTGTCTGGCTTTGAACAGCTTTTAGAACTACAGCTTTAGCCATAGCCTTTGGTGTATTTACAGCTTCTTTTCGTCCGTCTTCAGGTGTTATGCTTCCTGCGGCTGAAAAATCGCCCGGTGCTGCACTAATGTGCGATAGGCCAAGTATTGCCATAAGTGTTATGGCTAAAATGTGCGTGAATTTTTTCACGATATAGTCCCCCTTAAAAAATGAGTCCCGAGTCCGATATGCTATACTATTTAACACTATTAATGCTTTAACATTAATACGACACGAAAACGACACGAAAATGACCCGTGGTCGGCGAAATTTCTATTTTTCAGTGTAAGTTTTTCATGCGTATTTTTATGTGATTGCTTTTATTCTTGGCACCAGAGACCGTAACCTCTATCAGCTTCACCAGAAAACTTGTCTCTTGCTTTCAGGTCCCCCATCTAACAGTTAGGTTGTACAGAAAAAATCTGTGGTTTTTTTTGTTGATTTCCCCCTGGCATTATCTTGCTCATAAAAATAGTATAGCGGTTTTATGTCGCAGCGCAAGGGCTAAAATGCCTGCAGGTTAACGTTTTAGTACTGTTTGAATTAAGTGATTGGTTGGGGTAAATACAGAATGTGTATTTTGTTTGTCGGCCAGGTAGAAAATGTTGTTTTTGATCAATTGCCTATGGTTTCAACCATAAGTAAAAAGGAGATTTAGCCTTTATTTTTGTGTCGTTAATATTGATAGACGATTATTTTTGAATCCTGAGCATGCCGGAAGGTATGCTTTCGGCAACCTGCGCTTTGCGTGGTTGCCGTTGTAGCCCGGGCACGAGCTCTGCGAGGCCCCGGGTTTAATGGGTGATGTGTCAAATTGTGTACACAAAGAAAAAGGGCCTGATGTAACAATTGTTACATCAGGCCCAGAAAAAATTACAGTATCACTTTGTGTGTTTTTTCTAGGGAATTAGTACAATCTTATTGGAATTTTTTCCATCCTGAAGAATCCTTAGACTTCTATCATAATTGACTTCTAAATTTGCTCGCTCCAGATTTGATTTATTATCGTTCTTGCCTGCAAGTTTCTTTATGTTTTCGGTAAAGGTACTAGATAATGCTTCTTCAGCGTCCTTGTAATAATTATCGATGCTGTTTTGTATGTTATCTAAAACTTCTATGTGAGCTTTTGCGTTCTCTGGCTTAGAGCAAAAATCAATCGAAGTATTTTCTTTTAGCCAAAACGAATTGAAAGCTTTGCGTTTTTGATTACATATTTCGAGGTTTCGTTCTTGTTCGCGTTGAATATAAACTTTTTCTGCTGCGGCATCACATTCTTTTGTTATGTCAGCGTTTGTGCATCTATCACCCCATGTCTTAATACAGTCATCGTCATTGCCATCACATTGTGCATAATTTTGGGCGATTTCTTCGTTCGTTTCAGCTGGATAACTAAAAGCATCAGCCATGTCATTGCCTTGACGTGGGCAAATTGCAGTGTTAATTACAGGAGCTACGGGCGTAACTATTTCAGGAATTACTGGAGCTGGTTTAGGACTCATTTTGTTTGGGCCGTAAAATGCATCGAATGCTGTACTTTTATTATCTATGTAATTGATGTAGCTGTTTAGTTTAGGTGTTTTTACTGCATGTAAGCCTCTTGCAATCCATCCAAAGAAATCTGAAAAACTGCGATTGGTGTTGTTTTTTACATAAAAACCAACAAGAGCAGCTACTGTTGCAACGGTTGCAGTTGCGATTACGGCTGAACCGATAAGGACATAACGGCTTATGGCGCTGCGTTTTGCATCTAGATCTACAGCTTTTTTTACCGCTTGTTTAGGCGTTATTTTTTTTGCTGAGGTTTGATTTGCTGCTATTCCTGTTTCTTTAGGCATTGTGCCTTTGGTTGCTGTATTATGTTGAGTTGCTGCTTCTTTTAGTGTTTTTAGAGCAGCGTTTCGCATTTCTTCAGGTGTTACATTTCCTGCGGCTGAAAAATCACTCGGTGCAGCATTAATGTGTGATAGGCCAAGTATTGCCATAAGTGCTATGGCTAAAATTTTTCTTACATTTTTCATGATAAAGTCCCCCGTATAAAAATAATATTGAAAGAGCCCCCAGCTATAATTTACATATAAAAAGTATAACATTTTTATGGCGTTCAGCAAGGGCTAAAGTGCCAGCGGGGCAGTGTTTTTGTGGGTTTTTGTGTGTAAAGTATTACAGCTTGTAAGTATGTTTTTATAGATAAGAGAAGCAGGTGGAAAATGCCTGCTTCTCTTATCTATTTTTTGTGACTTGGTAATTACACTGGTTGGTTGTTAGAGCTACGCCCGTTGTTCCAGTACTTTTTAAGCTTGCCTATTTTGTTACCCAAAAATTCAGTGGTTTTTGGGCCGTATTGTTTAACGAGATTTGCAATTGCTGCATAACCAGCTTGTCCTGTGTTTGCAAGTTGTGCTCTGTATTTTATTGCAAAAAATAATGTAATCCATGCCGCCGTAATTGATCCAATAATAAGAACATCACGAAGAACATTGCTTGTGCGTTCTTTGCGTGCGATTTTTTGTTTTTGTATGGTTGGAATTTTCTCTGTTTTTATTTCAAGCGATTTGCTTTTGCCTTCTGTTTGTACTTCTGTTATAGAAGCTTCGTTCATTGGTGCTTCGTTTCTATTGCTATCCAATGGTGCTTCGATGGTATAGATTGGTAAGCCTGTTACGTTATCTACCGTTTCTTCGAGAATTTGTTCTGGCATCTTGGGGATATTTTGCTCATGTTTTGTAAACGCGTCGATTGTGTATTCAGGTATAACTGACGTGGGCTCAGGTTTTTTTGCTTGAGAGAGATTGTTTATGCCGAGTGCCAGGGCAAGAGTCAAGAGACTAAGTCTTTTTATATTTTTCATGATAAAGGCCTCCATTTTAGATAGCAAAGAAGCAGGTGCATTTTGCACCTGCTTCTTTAGAACGATTGTGTGACTCAATAATTAACTAGCGTTTTCTTCTGTTTTTTCTTGGTTCTTTGAGAACATGTTTTTCCAAAGTTCTTTAACTTTGCTTGGTGTGTTACCAAGAACCTTGATTATGTTGTTAACGATTGTTTGATAATCTTTGCTTGTTACGTAGTTATACGCTTTTGTGTTTTTGAGGTATTCAAGACCGGTTTTACCGTTTTCTTTTGCCCATGTAAACGCTTGGCCACTCTTGGTTGTCATTTTGTTATAAAAATCTGTTGCTTGGATTTTTTGACCAAGTTTTGCAAGTTGTTTTAAGCTTGAGATGCCAGCAGCTTTAAGCTGTTCTTTTAATTCTGACAAGTTTTGAGTCTTGTTGATCATAATAAAAGCAATTAAGCCGGCTACAGCTACTGCAGAAACGATTGCTGTGCCTTTGATAGCTTTTCCAGCGAAGCTGGTTTTTTTTGCAGGTTGTTTTGGTTGTGCATGAGCTGCTGCAACAAATTGTTTTGCGTTAACGATTGATACAGAAAAAGTTGCCATAAGTGCTATGGCCAATGCGCGTGTTACTGTTTTCATGATATAGACCTCCATAATAAGAAATAACCTAGGACAATAATACTAATACGATATGACAAGTTGGCTTTGATCCCAGATCCCTACTACGCCCAAGTGGCTTCCCCCTACGCTCTGCGCCCGTTTGGGCTTGTAGCTTCGGAGGACAGGTCGAAGGGCAGGCAAGTCTGGGATGACAAGTACCTAAATTAAGATTAAGTGAATACCCCATTAAATATTCAAGTGTTTTTTGTGATATTAATACTTGATCATCATATTTATGAACAATTGATATATCTTGCGCATGAGACTCAGCACTCGTAAGCCACTCTTTTTTATCTAATAATTGTACGTTTTTCGAATTTACAGCTTTATCATATACAACTCGAGACGATTTACTCAGCAAAGAAACTGCTTGGCGTTTTTGCTGAAGCAACCAACAATTAAAATATGAACTCTCAACCATCTGACGAATGTTATTTTGCGCTGCACGCTCTTGTAATTTAACAATTGCAGTATTTGTCTTAGCTATTTTTGCTATTTCTTGAGGACCTGAAAAGTCAAATACCAGCTGATTAACCTTAAAGCCAACATTAGTATACTCATGCCCCTTCAAATCATCACTAATCGTACCAGTCGCACCTATCTTTGGATAATACCCCGTCCATGCATCTTTTTCATTAAGTTTGTATCGTTTTATTTGATATTTTAATGCTTGCAAATCAGGCTTATGCTTATGCGCAGTTGAAACAGCTTGGTCAATCGTTAACGACGATACAATTGACGTGCTTGGAGATAAAGTAAGCTCAGGAATTTTCGTCGTTTTTGCACGCGTGATCTGTCTTTTTGTTAATTTATCTGGCGCAATCTCTGTCGGAGTTATGTCCTGCTGTAAGCGCACACGTGAAACACCTACTTTCTTTGTTAACTTGTCTTCTTTGCCAGAAGCTTTAGCAGCCCCTGCGCACAACGACC
>JBDRBF010000003.1:0-3747 GCA_043822925.1 bacterium | reverse complement strand
ACTTACTCTCTGTCGCCAAAGAAGATTTCTTAACGAAGTTCAAAAAAATCGTTACTGATAATAAATTTGGCAACACAGAAGTAAACAAGAAAGTTATAAACATATTGAGTGAAACGCTCAAAAAAGCGTTTACTAAATCGTTCATAACCGAAGTTAAAACGCTCGTTGATTCAACATATAATATGCTTGGTTTCCACGATAAGAATATAAATGGTGTGACAAAGATCGTTGGTAAAAAGCAAATGTTGCAAGACTGCATAGAGAGTGAAGACAACCTCTTTACGACGATTAATGAGTATGTTAATTAGTACAAGACTTTGTGCATTAATAAAATAAATAAATAAAAAACAAAATAGAATACACGCCTCTCGTCTGGACGAAGTCTTGGTGAAGTCTGGACGAAGTCTGGACAAAGTATCGACCTAGTCTGGGGGGGCCTGACCTAATAAAAAAGCGATCGACGATTCTTAATTGAGTCGTCGATCGCTTTTTTGCCTATGGTTAATCCGTCTTCGCCAACCGTCTTCGTCAAGACTACAACGAGTCAAGAGGCTTCGACGGGACAAGAACCATAGGCTCGCAAAAGCATCAGGCGATTACGCCTGAACTCTTTACCGACGGCCGGAAGCTTAGATTATGCGACAGCTTAGTACTATGCTATACTGGGCCAACAAGACACATACATCTCAAAACCAAGTGGTAACCGTAAAGTATAAATTGAGGAAAAGATATGAAGTTTTTTTGTACGGCCGGGCCAGTTAACCCAAACGATCACTATTGTTTGCCCACAGAAACTCGCCTGGATGAACAGAAATTACGAAAGCTCATAGAACAAAAAAAATACTTTATTTTGCATGCCCCACGCCAATCAGGCAAGACATCAACTATGGCCAATTTTGCACGCCAACTTAATAAAGAAGGGGTATACACCGCTTTATACGTCAACATAGAAGGCGGACAGGCATTGCGTGGAGATGTTGAAAAATCTTTACCTGTTATTCTTCAAGAATTTGAAACTCAAGTTAGAAAGCAGCTCCCAAAAGAAATAACATTTATTGAAATCTTTGAAGGGTTAAAAAGAGATACCGTCCCAGCTGGAAGCTTATTAACAACGCTCTTAAGCCGATGGTGCGCGCAATCAAAAAAACCAATAATTATTTTTATTGACGAAATAGACTGTCTTGTTGGAGATACACTTATTTCTGTATTACGTCAAATACGGTCAGGATATCTAGATCGCCCGCTCACCTTCCCACAATCCCTCTGTTTAATCGGCGTACGTGATGTACGCGACTATCGCATTTGGTCTGAAGAAAAACAACAAATGATTCTTGGCGGCAGCGCTTTTAATATTAAATCAGAATCTTTACGCATGGCTGATTTTACGCATGCACAAGTTAAAGAACTTTATTTACAACACACGCAAGCAACGGGACAAAAATTTGAGACACAGGCTATCGATTATGCTTTTGAAATTACACAGGGACAACCTTGGCTGGTTAACGCTCTGGCATATGAAGCGTGCTTTCGTAATATTACTGATCGCACTAAACCAATTACTCAAGATATTATCGAAACAGCAAAAGAAACGCTTATTAAACGCCGAGACACCCATCTTGACGTACTTATAGACCGGCTCCAGGAACAACGCGTTTATAATATTATCGATGCAATAATTACGGGAAATATAAAAACTTCGGCCGAGTTAAAACAAGATGACATTCTTTATGCCCGAGATTTGGGACTTATTAAATTAAAAGGCCTCGAGATCGCTAACCCAATTTACCAAGAAGTTATCCCACGCGAACTCACCTATGCCAAACAAGAAGAAATGATCCAAGATATAAAATGGTACCAAAATACTGACGGCACACTAAACATGTCTAAACTTCTTGAAGCTTTTACGGAATTTTATAGAGAAAACGCTGCTGACTGGCTTGCTGATTGCAAATACAAAGAATCTGGCCCACATTTACTTTTAATGGCGTTTTTACAGCGTGTTATTAATGGCGGGGGAAAAATACATCGCGAGTATGCTCTCGGGCGCAAACGCGTGGATCTTTTGCTTTCATACAAAACACAAAAAATTGTTATTGAACTCAAAGTATACAAAGACACAAAAACACTTCCGGACGGACTTGCACAAACAGCTCGATATATGGATATTTCGGGAGCTCCTGAAGGCCATTTGGTTATCTTTGATAAACGAAAGAAAAGCTGGAACGAAAAGATTTACACCAAGAAAGAAATGATCGACAATCAAACAATCACCGTCTGGGGACTGTAATAATTTAGGAACCTGACCTAATAAAAAAGCGATCGACGATTCTTAATTGAGTCGTCGATCGCTTTTTTTGCATTTTTAGGGGGCCAAGGGGAAATGCTTGTAGCGTCAGCTTGCCTCGCCATAGCCATCTCGGGCGACGGCTGGGTAGCCTTGTGCGAAGACGGATGATATACTGGGTCAGGTAACAATCAGGGCCGAGAATAACGCTGTAAGTAAAAGGGGTGACGATGAGTCTCAAAGAACTACCGATTGGGCTACAAACATTTGAAGATCTTCAAAAACCAAATGTCTTGTATGTCGATAAAACTCGATATATTCATGATCTTGTAAGACGCGGCAAGGGTCGCTATTTTCTCTCCCGCCCACGTCGATTCGGCAAATCTCTTACTTGTTCAACTTTGGCAGCAATATTCGAAGGCCGTAAAGAACTATTTAAAGATCTTTGGATCAGCCAAAGTGATTATGCATGGAAAAAACATCCGGTAATTTATTTAGATTTTAGCGGCATCGACCGCAAAACGCCTGAAGCACTTGAAAAAAGCTTAAAAAAGCGATTATATGATTTTTCGCAAAAAGAAGACGTACAACTCGATCAAGACTTCTCCCCGCAAGAAATGCTCAGAACTATCGTTATTGCTTTGGGGAAAAAAAAGGGACCGGTGTGTATTATTATAGATGAGTACGATAAACCAATTGTCGATCACATCGAAAATCCAGAAATCGCTGAAAAAATGCGCTCTGCGCTCAAAGCGTTCTATGAAATGTTCAAAGACGCCCAAGTGGATGCAAACGTACACTTTCTTTTTGTTACCGGCGTCAGTAAATTCTCAAAAGTTTCACTATTTTCCGGAGTAAACAACCTAGACGATTTAACAAATGATGATCGCACCGACGCTCTCGTTGGTTATACTGACCAAGAAGTAGACACGTATTTACACGGACACATCCAAGCTCTTGCAGATAAACGCACAGAAGATTATGCAACAACACGCATGCTTTTAAAAACATGGTATAATGGGTATCGGTTCTCTAAGTCACCGACTACCGTATATAACCCATTCTCTTTACATAATTGCCTATCAAAAGAAAATTTAGATAGCTACTGGTTTGCCTCAGGCACACCAGATTTTTTAATCAAATGGATTAAGAACAATCCTGATGTAGCTAACCAAATAGATATTGTTGAAAATGAAAAAGTTTCAAGCACCGAGCTAGACGCATTTAATGTCGATACATACTATAAAAAATTCAAAATTCTATTACTTCAAACCGGGTATCTCACGCTAGGCGATTATGATGAACCATCAGCCAATTATACCGTCATGTACCCAAATTGGGAGGTGCGCCGGGCAATGACCGGGCAAGTTATGGAATTTATTGGGCATGTAGCGCAAACTAAATTCGGTAGCTTTATCCCAAAATTCAGAAACGCTATTGAAACTGACGATATTGGCTTATTT
>JBDRBF010000002.1:0-98839 GCA_043822925.1 bacterium | reverse complement strand
CAGCGCTGCTTCTGCCGCTGCTTTATCAGCCGCCGCTTTATCAGCCGCTGCTTTATCAGCCGCCGCTTTATCAGCCGCCGCTTTATCAGCCGCTGCTTTTTCTGCCGCTGCTTTTTCTGCCGCTGCATCTGCCGCCGCTTTATCTGCTGCTGCTTTATCTGCTGCTGCTTTATCTGCCGCTGCTTTATCTGCTGCTGCTATTTTCGCTGCTATTAGATCCCTATCTTCATGGTATGGCTTTATACCTACTATTAATTCCATCCTATCAAACACAGCAATATTTCCAACGCTAATCTGTCTCAGCCCGCCAGCAACCGGATTCCAATTAGTTCCTGCGTTATTTAGATCTACTCCTGTTTTAACAAAAACATGATCATTAAAATCAATAGCCCACAAGACCCCTTTAAAATTATCAGCAGAAACATACTTATAAGAGCGAGCACCATCAACCTGGGTCCAATCTGTACCTATAAGACTTGAAAGCGACGCATCTTTTCTATAAAAACTATAACCGTCTTTATTAACACCCCAAACTAACGGTTGCCCATTAACAGAACCAACCGTAATTTGAGAAAGTTTTCCGGGAACTTGTATCCATTTGTTGCCAGTCACATCAGCTTGCGTTTTAACGAATGCGTTCCAAAAAAATATATCATTATTACTATTAACGCCCCAAACAACCCCATCTTTATTTACTGAGATATCTGAAAGGCTTCCAGGAACCTTTATCCAATTAAGTGATGCAGGATTTGCATCAGACGTTATTGCAACGTAAATAACACCAAGACTATTAATATGCCATATAGAATCATCGCTCACGACGACTTTTACGCCACGAACAATAGATCTATCTTCTGGTTGAAACCATTCTGTTCCCGTTGGATTTGCTGGAGCAATACCTTTTCGATAATAAATCTCATCAGTTACAGTCGTTATCCAAACTTGGCCTTTTGGACTAACGCTCACATATTTAATTCCCTTACCTTCTGGCCCTGCAATATTAACCCAACCAGTACCAGTCAGAACTTCTTTTGTAACGCCGGATCTAAAATAAAGTAAATTTCCAACATTTACGCCCCAAACAGCCGGTACCATATCAGCATAAACATGCCCCATTGCCAGCAGCGCAAACACAAGCGCTAACAGTTTCTTCATCAATCTCATATCACATCTCCCTTAGATAAAAAACCTAGAACCACTCTCTTTGTAATTAACAACATAATATTAGTTTATGCTTATCCCAAGTCACATTTCAAGACCTTACCGTTTAAACTCAAAACCAATCAAAAAAACATAAGCGGGCAGCGATTATAAAAGTCGCTGCCCGCTTATATAAGAACTTTGCATATTAAATAGTGTTTTTTAACTTCGAATCTTTCCGAGCACTACCATTGGTGCTACCTTTTTACAGCTGGCATTGCTGCTTTCTTTTTTACAACCTTCTTCCTGATTACTTTCTTTACTGTTTTTTTGGCTACTGGTTTTTTAACTACTGCTTTCTTAACTACTGCTTTCTTAACTACTGGAGTAGCAACTTTAAGTGCTGCTGCTTGCGCCGCTGCAGCTTTAATTGCTGCCGCTTGTGCCGCCGCTTGTGCCGCCGCTGCATCTGATGCTGCTTTATCTGCCGCCGCTTTATCTGCCGCCGCTTTATCTGCCGCTGCTTTATCTGCCGCCGCTTGTGCCGCCGCTGCATCTGCCGCTGCTTTATCTGCCGCTGCTTTATCTGCCGCCGACGTATCTGGCTTACTCGTAAACAATGGAATCATTGTATTTGTAACATACGCTTGTTGCATAGCATTAAGCAATGGCGTTTGCGCCGCTATTTTTAAAACCTGTTGAATCAATGGAAGAATAACCTGAACGCTACTCGACAAATTCACCAAAAACATTCCAAAATTATCCTGCGTCGCACCATCAAAACTTTGTCCAGCTGCTTTAGCCATCAAATTTACCGCGCCCTGTATTTTGCTTGCTAAATTAGAATCGTTATTTATAGCTGTAATAGCATCAAGAACAGATGCCGCTGTCATTGGCGTTGTTGGTTGACTAGATGCTGGCAACACATCAGCTTTGACGATATAAGATGGAATCATCATTTGAGTAACATAAGCCTGTTGGCCAGAACTTAGTAACGAAGTTTTCTGAGCTGTTTGTAAAACCTGCAACATAGATGCCAAAATATTTTTAGCCTGACCGGATGTATTAACTAACGTCATAGCAAAAGTATCTTGTATTGATGCATCAAAAGTTTTATCTTTAGCTTTGTCGAGCAAGGTTAATACATTATGTATTTTATTTACTATATCGGTACCTTTGTTGACATTCGAAATCATTTCAATGTTTTTTGATGAATCAGATCCAAAATCTATCACCATTACCGATTGTACTGGTACTGCTGGCGCTGGCACTGCTGGTACTGCTGGTACTGCTGGCGCTGGAACAGCTGGCGTTGGAGCTGACACTGCTTTATCAAACTCAGCAATACCACCAACACTAATCTGTTTTGCTAATCCATCAAGACCTTTCCACGCTCCACCGTCTCCACCTGCGACTACATCATTTTTATAAAAAATATTTCCAGAACTACCAACTCCCCAAACCATTCCTTTATCTACACCCCCAATTTTCACAGGGTAAGGAGCAACCGAAAGGCTGGTAAGCCCACCAGCTACCCTATTCCATGCAACTCTTCCCCATGGAACAACAGTAGTTACTCCTACTCTATAAAAAATATATGTATCTGAAACACCCCAAACTAAACGTTGACCATCCAGATCAGGACCAACGGAAAGTTGGGAAAGTCCTCCCTCAACAGGCTTCCAATGGCTAGCCCAAGGGACAGAATTAAAATCTGCTTCAGCAAAAGGTTTATCCCAAACATAAATCTTTTTATTTCCTACTGGTTCTTGAATTCCCCATACTATATCGTCTTTATTAATAGAAATGAGTTTAATCGTTCCATCGACTTTTTTCCATGTTGCAGCCTTAAAATTTGCATCAGTAATTGCTGAACTAGCGTAAATTTCACCCAAACGATTCGTATGTATCACAAAGTTATTACTAACGGCAACGCATATCGCAAAACCACTAATCTTTTCCCAACTAGTACCCTTAGGAGTAACTGGCGTAACGCCTACACGGTAATACAGAGGCCCATCAGGAGCTCTTGATGGAATAGCTGCACCAATAACCCACACTTGACCATTTGGCCCGACGCTCACAAATTGAGCCTTTTCGCCTGCTGGCATCTCAGCTTTTTCCCAATCAAAACCCTGAGGCACATCTTTTGCAATTCCCTTTCTAAAATATGGTTGATTATCTGATCCTATAATCCAAACATCTGGCACCATATCAGCATAAATCTGGCCCATTGCCACCAGCGCAAAAACAAGCGCTAATAGTTTCTTCATCAATCTCATATAACTTCTCCCTTAGATAAAAAGCCAAGAACTACTCTCTTTGTAATTAACAACATAATATTAGTTTATCCTTATCTCTTCTCGTTTTTCAAGAACTTGCCATTTAAACTCAGAACAAATCAAAAAAACACGAATGGGCAAAGACTCTTTAAATCTCTACCCACTCGTGTTCATATTTCTTTGAAATTGTCTATGTACTCTTATTGAGTTACAACTGGAGCTGTTTCCGCAACAACTGACTCTGACGCTATAACTGGTTGCGCAGCTGGAGCTTTTTTCTTCACTTTTTTAACGACTTTTCTTGTTGCTTTCTTAGTTGTCGCAGACTTTTTAGCTGCTGTTTTTTTGGTTACAGCTTTCTTCGTTGCTGGCTTCTTCGCTGCGACTTTTTTAACTCCTGGCTTCTTCGCTCCTGGCTTTTTCGCTCCTGGCTTTTTCGCTGCGACTTTTTTAGTTGCTGTTTTTTTAGATATCTTTTTAGTTGTTTTTTTCTTAGCAACAGCTTTCTTAACAACTGAAGCTGGAGTTTCTGTTGGTTGCGCTACAACTGCTGGAGCAACTGTACCCGGAGCCACAACTTCAGGCGCAACTGCCACTGGAGCAACTGCAACAGGAGCTGAAACTGAAGATTTTCCTGTTATTTTAGCTTCTAAATCATTAAGCTCAGCCTCTCTCTTTAAGAAATCAGCTTCACGCTTATCAAAATCAGCTCTTTTTGCTTTCAAGGCTTTTTCAGCCTCAAAAAACGCCTTAACTTCTGGCGTAACAACTTCCGTCAATGCAGCAACTGTTGTTCCTGGCATTACTGGCATTTCAACAGACATAAGCCTAAAGCAACAGAACCCAAGACCGAGCACCGTCATAAAAATTTTTCTCATTATTTCTCTCCTCAAATTTTTTCATAATACAAGATTATTTTATAGTTTAGGGGCCAGAGCCAACAGCTCTGAACCCCTTATTAGTTTTAAATTATTTCTTGAACTGGCACTGCATCTGAAGCAACTGGAACATCTGCCATTACCGTTGCTTGTGCTGGAGCTGCTACTGGTTGCGCAGCTGGAGCTTTTTTCGTTGCTTTTTTAACAACTTTCTTTTTCGTCACATGCTTTTTGGCTGCTGTTTTTTTAGCTCCTGGCTTTTTGGCTACAGCTTTTTTAGCTCCTGGCTTTTTGGCTACAGCTTTTTTAGCTCCAGACTTTTTAGTCGCAGTTTTTTTAGCTCCAGACTTTTTAGTCGCAGCTTTTTTAGTTGTTTTTTTAGTTGCTGTTTTTTTCTTTGCTACAGCTTTTTTAGTTACAGCTTTTTTAACGACAGGAGCTGATACTGACACTTCTTTTACAGGTACTACTTTTTCTGTAGGCTGCTCAATCTGACCTTGTGCAACAAATTCTGCCGCTTTATCTACTAAAGCTTTTTCTTCTTGAATAAGAGCAGCTTCTTCAGTTACAAGAGCAGCTTTTTCTTTATTAAGTTTTTCGCGTAATACAGCTAATTCTTCAGGGGTATCAATAACCACCGAGCTAAATTGAATATCTTTAAATTCAACTTCAGTATTAAGTCCACCAAAGCCAACATAATAAACATGCTTAAGTGGTTGTTTTAAATCTTTCCAGGTCATCATAGGATTAACACCAACTTGAGCACCTATTCCAAATGATAACTCAGAATTATTATCAACACTAAACCAATAATCTGTCCACTGGTCAGCTTTTATCATTGATTCTGGATCAACATTTCCATCAACAAATGGTATACCTAAAGCATTATCTGGAACCATTTGCCCACTAATTAATGTCTTGCCGATGCATTTACGTAAATCATGGAAAGTATTATCACCGCCACCAATTACCAAACGATAATCTGAACCTTTTTCACGGCCTTGGTCGATCATTACTTTTTTATCATCTGTTGCAAAAACAACATAAATATCACTTTGAGCTTTTGCTTTAAATGTTACCCAGCCATTGCCTTTTTCACCTAAATGCCAATTTTCTGCAAAAAGCACTTGTCCTGGTGTATTAAACTCTGGAGTATAAATAAATGAAGACCCTCCTGGTTTATGCTCTATTTCCATATATTTACTATACGATGCATATTCTGGATTCGTAATAAAACGAACATAAGCATCATGAGCCAACCCAAGATTTGCTGAATCAATTTCCTGTACTTTGAACTTATTTTGTACGTTAGGACGATTATCTCCTGGAGGGGCTCCAATCAAAAGTTCATGGAATCCATTACCCCAACGTGAATCTGAAAAATACCATACAAGCGCATCTTTTAAATTTGGATTATTGGCTAAACTCTTAATATTTACAATATCTGTATCTTGAATCTCAGCGCCTTCTGCACCAGTAGCACTTACAAATTCAAAATGAGCAAACTCTTTTTGAGTAGCTGCAAATGTTGGGACTGAAACAACGATTTCGCCATACCCTTTACCACCCCAATGTTTAGCGTTACGAGTATCACCTACTTTTGGACCATAAGATTCTGTAACTGGAAATCTTGATGGAAAATGAGCCCACCAAATACGAGGATCTGAATTTACCAAACCAGATTCATTAGGCAATCCCGGCCCAGAAAAAAAAGAAATAAATAATACTGGCTCGCCATATTTAATAGCACCTAGTTGTTCAGGATTGGTTGCTGATTGAATAAGTATAAATTGGCAACCATCTTGATCGCGCTTATCTTTAGCTGGATCGGCAACGCCAAGTAACAATTCATGATGATTGTCTGGAGCTGGCGCTGGCAATCTATGAGAACCAGAACGAGCAACATCTCCAACGTTATTATTTATATTTCGACTATTTCCATGCACCCAAATAACCCTACCAGTAGACGGAGCAGCAGCCGCACTCATTTGATATAATTTATTATATTCAAGCGGCTTTGCCTCTGACACAGATCCTGAAAAAATAGCAAAGAACAACAACACTGCACCTGATATCGCTGCACATGATGAAGACAATAACGTATTCAGCCTTCTCATCACAACTCTCCTTCTGTTATGTGAAGAAAAAAATCTACCGCTTACTACATACGGCACAAATTCAACGTAACAGATTTAGTGAAATTGTTAACTAGAAAAAAACATCTATTTGATAAAAATTAAAGACTTGGATCCTAAAACAAGTTCAGGATGACAAATTGTGAAATTAACAAGATACGTCGAGAAAAAAATCAGAATATTGACCGAATTCGGCCCGGTAACCACCAACAAACGCAATCATAGCACCATTGTCGCCACAAAATTTTGCAGGAGGAGAAAAGAATTTTTTATCTGTCTTTTGAGCTAATTGTGTAAAACGATTCACCAAATATTTATTACACGCAACGCCACCGCCAAATGTAAACGCTTTAACTTGTGGGTACTTCTTAAAAGCAAGCGCTATATTTTTCTCAAGAACATCTGCAACACAAACAAGCAAAGAACTGGAAACTTGTTGCTGAATTTCTGACGTCAATTTGCCTGGAACCAGACCAGTATGCAAATCATATACTCCAGCATTAACAAGACTATACAAAGCAGCTGTTTTAATACCGGAAAAACTAAACATAAGCTCTTGGTTTTTATTTTTTGTTCTAGAATATTTAAAAAAATCTTGAAAATTAACCTGTGCAGCACACTGTTCAATCTTTGCACCACCAGGATAATCAAACCCAATAATTTTAGCGATTTTGTCAAAAGCTTCGCCCGCGGCATCATCAAGCGTTTGAACAAGCAACGTATATTTACCAAAATCTTCAACCAAATATAACGCAGTATGACCACCTGAAGCGAGCAAATTTAAATGGGGAAACGGCACATCTTGACGCACAGAACCATCATGGTCTAAAAAAGGCGAAAATATATGCCCCTCAAGATGATTAACACCAATAAGTTTTTTTTGATTACTCCAAGCAAGCGCTTTACCAAAACATGTTCCAATAAGCAGCGCTCCGGCCAAACCAGGAGTATGGGTAACAGCGACAACATCAAGATTATCAAGAGTTATGTGAGCTTGCTCCAGCGCACAAGTAACAATAGTATCGATTTTTTCGAGTTGAGAACGAGACGCTATCTCAGGAACAACACCGCCATATTTGCTATGTAATTCGATTTGAGAATAGACAGAATGAGACAAGATGCGTTTTGCTTTTGTATCAAAAACCGCAGCACCTGTCTCATCACAAGATGTTTCTATTCCTAAAATTAACGACATATAACGCTCACCCTGATTTGCCTGCCCTTCGACCTGTCCTCCGTAGCCTCGTAAGGCGTAGGGGGAAGCCACGTAGGGCATAGGAGGATCGAAGGGTTATTTCTTCTTCAACATAAGATCCCAAAATTCTTCATTTGTCTTTGTCTTGCGCATTTTATCGATCAAAAATTCAAGTCCTTCGACCGTATTCATGGTTGCAACAAACTTTTGCAGAACCCACATGTTTTTAAGTTGATCTTTATTTAACATGAGATCTTCACGGCGAGTCCCTGAAGCTTGAACATCAAATGCAGGGAATATACGTTTATTGGAAAGTTTTCTTGTTAAATGCACTTCCATGTTACCGGTACCTTTAAATTCTTCAAAGATAACTTCATCCATACGTGACCCGGTTTCAACAAGTGCTGTTGCGATGATCGTTAAAGATCCACCTTCTTCAACATTTCTGGCTGCACCAAAAAAACGTTTTGGGCGATGAAGCGCATTTGCATCTATACCACCAGTCAAAACTTTTCCTGATGACGGAGCAAGTGTATTATATGCACGCGCAAGACGAGTCAAAGAATCTAACAGAATAATAACATCATGACCACATTCAACAAGACGCTTTGCTTTTTCGATAACCATTTCAGCAACCTGAACATGGCGAGTAGCATATTCATCAAATGTTGAACTAATAACTTCAGCATTTACAGAGCGTAACATATCTGTTACTTCTTCTGGACGCTCGTCAATCAACAAAATAATCATGATCGCTTCTGGATGATTCTTGATAATAGTATTTGCAATTTCTTTAAGAAGCGCTGTTTTACCCGTTCTTGGCGGAGCAACAATAAGACCACGTTGACCCTTACCAATTGGAACAAGAATATCCAAAATCCTAGTCGATATAACAGTTGGATCACCTTCTAGGTTAAACTTTTCAGTGGGAAACAAAGGTGTTAAATTTTCAAAAACTGTTTTAGATCCAAGAGCCGATGGCGCCTGAAAATTTATATTTTCAACACGCTGTAAAGCAAAATATTTTTCGCCTTCACGTGGCCTACGTATTGTTCCCTTAATGACATCGCCAGTTCTAAGACCTAAGCGTTTAATATGCATAGGAGAAACGTAAATATCATCTGGTCCAGGAACATAGTTAAACCGAGGAGAACGTAAAAAACCAAACCCATCAGGAAGGCGCTCAAGAATACCTTCACCAAAAATTTCTATTTTCTTTTCTGATTGCTGTTCTAAAATTCTAAAAATAATTTCTTGTTTTTTTAAAGAGCTAACATCTGTTATTCCAACTTGTTGCGCATATGCCATCAGTTGAATAATATTCATTTCTTTAAGATCTCGAACATTCATAGATTGAATAACAGTTGATTCCGAAGAAGTGTCTTTGATTAATTTATTCACTTTGTTTTTCTTCTTTGCATCGCGCTCATTTTCATCAGAATTAGAATTAGAAGACGTAAATACTCCCGCGACATCATCTTCTGCATGCTTTACTTCATCTACTGGAAGAGTCTTTTGCGCGTCTTTCAACTTATTTCCACGCTCAATACCCTGAGAGATATCTTTTTCAACCTGATTGTTCTCACCATGATTTTGGTTAATATCTTTTTCAATATTACCATTCTTTCTGTCGCCAATTTCGTCTCTCTTTTTAACCATAAACCACAACGTATTTTAAAATAAAGATTAAACAACCATGATCTGTAGCGCTTTTGACAAGCCACGACCAATACCATACAACAATTAATAAGATACTTTGACTAGCCGATTCTCCCAAGACAACCATGGCTTAAGAGAATGACTTATTAATACCTGATAAAACCAGATGAACTGCTTTGTAAAAAACACGAAGAATAACTATTAAAAAAAATTGTCCTGCTTGGCGTCCTCCAAAGCTACGCTGTAGCACAGGAGGACCAAGCCTCATTCATTAGTAACGTTAATTTGACGTTAACGGCAAAGCATCTTCAGCTTTTACTTTCTTGCCACCAATTGAAAACATTGCAGCTGTTGCAATATAAACAGATGAATAAGTCCCAACAACCACGCCAAGGCCCATTATCATGGCAAACCCACGTAATATTTCGCCACCTAAAAGCATGATTGACGAAATTGCAAAAAACGTTGTAACGCTTGTTAATATTGTTCTTTTTAATGTCTGATTAATACTAAAATTTATTATATCGTACTCAGAATGACCACGATACTTTTTAAAATTTTCAATAATTCTACTAAAAATAATAATAGTATCATTAAGCGAATACCCAATAACAGCCAAAACTGCTGCAAGCACGTGGATCGAAACTGCCTGACCAGAAAGAATCAAAAACATCAAAATAAACAACAAATCGTGAACAAGTGATAAAACAGTCCCAACACCAAATCTAAATTCAGAACGAAGAGCAATATATAACAGAATAAGAATTAACGAGAGGAATATTGCTTTAGCCGCATTCCACTTAGTCTCGTCACCAACTTCTCCACCGACAACTTGGATTCCCTTAATGTCAATTTTGTTACCAGGCATTGCTGAGACAATAGCTGCTTTAAAATTTTGCTCTAAATTTTCAATATGCTCATTGCCAACAATCACTAAAACTTCGTTCTTAAGCTTGCCCACCTCTTGTATGCGAGCGTTCTTCCAACCCATTTTATCCATGATGCCACGCAACTGAGCAACATCTACTGGCTTTTCAAAAACAGCCCGTATTTCAGCGCCACCAGTAAACGAGATATCATAAACAAAACCGCCTTTAATAAAGTATCCGACGACTCCGACACCTAAAAGCAAAAGCGAGAACACCAACATTACATATCGATACTTCAAAAAATCAATACGGTACTTAAGAGACCCTGATGAAACCTGCATTGCTACTCCACCAAAAGAAATAAAGAAATTTTAATATTATACGGACTTCTTTAACCCTCTAATTGTTCAATAGGAAGAACTTTAACGAACTTTCTGCCTCTATAACCAACATAATACTTAACAGATCCATCTCTTACAGCAAAAAGAGTATCGTCTTTACCACGCATTACGCCTTCGCCTGCATTAAACTTTGTTCCGCGCTGACGAACTAAAATATTTCCTGACAAAACAATTTGACCATCAAATCTCTTGGGGCCCAACCGCTTACTATGACTCTCACGGTTATTACACGTAGACCCACCAGTTTTACTCGTTGCCATCGTACAATCCTTTGTATGTAAAAAATCTTAAAGAATGTATCTTATTCTTCTTACCGAAACTCTATAATATGGAAAATTCTATTTGAAAACTCATTTATCTTATTCTTAAAGGCCTACGTAACGCAGGCTTACCGGTTAATTGTGCTTCTTTTTTCTTTAAAAGTCAAAATTATTTTGTTATCTCCCCCCAATTTTTACCCTCTTGCAAATTGACGATAATAGGGACCTTCCAATGCACAACATTTTCCATTTCTTCTTTTACTATTTTCTTCACAATATCCATCTCTTTATTCAGCACCTCAAATACGAGTTCATCATGTATTTGCAGGATTAAACCTGTTTCTAGCTTTTTCTTTTCAAAGAGCGTTTGTATATTAATCATAGCTATTTTTATAATATCAGCCTGCGTTGACTGGATTGGACTATTAACCGCTATTCTTTTGCCCAGTTCGGCTAACGTTCTATTCTTTTCTTGTAATTGCGGCACCCAACGCCTACGGCCCCACAGACTCTCTACATAGCCCTTTTGCGCTGCCTCTAAGACCGCTTGAGCCATCCAACCAGCAACTTCTGGATACTGTGCAAAATACTTATCTATATACTCTTTAGCTTGGCCTGGCTTAATATCTAATTCTTGAGCAAGCCCATATGGCGTCAGCCCGTATATGATACTAAAATTAATACGCTTGCCAATCTTTCGTTGATCATTCGTTACTTTATCAAGCTCAACATCAAATAACTGCGCAGCAGTACTCGAGTGAATATCTTTGCCATCAATAAACGTTTGTATCAAATTCTTATCACCACTCATATGCGCAAGCACCCGTAACTCAATTTGGGAATAATCGGCAGACAAGAACGTATATCCACGGGGCGCTATAAACGCAGACCTAATTTGTATCCCATGGTCAACTGAAGCCGGTATATTCTGCAAATTTGGATTAGAACTTGATAAACGCCCGGTCGCCGTCATCGTTTGACTGTAACTCGTATGTATGCGCCCCGTCTTGGGATTTATAAACCCGGGAAGCGGCTCAAGATACGTCGTCTTTAATTTCGTTAACTCTCGAAGCGTTAAAATAAGCGCAGGAATCGGATGAATTTTACTTAACTCATCAAGCACATCTTTATCTGTCGAACGAGACCCCGTCTTACTTTTTCTTTGCTGTGGCAACTCTAAATAATCAAACAACAACGTTTCAATCTGCTTAGGTGAATTTAAATTTAAATCGTCACCATCTATTTTTTGAAATTTTTCAGGCAATGCAGCAAAGATTTTTTCTTCAAGCATTTTTATTTTACGCGAAATAGTCGTATCTATTGTTTTTAATACTTCTGGATCAAGCTCTATGCCACGTTTTTCCATACTAACTAAAACAGCACTTAACGGCATCTCTATTGTTCTGAAAAGCTTTTCCAGAACCGGTTCTTTTTCTAGCAACTTTTCTAATACCAGTTTTAATTTTAATGTTTGTAGGGCATCATGCGCACCATATTGTGCTGCATCTTCTAACGGAACCTGTGAAAAATCTTTTTTATTTCCCAATACATCTTTAAATTTCAACATAGATTCATGCAAATACTGCATCGATAAATCTTTTAGATTTATCTTGTCCCACTCTTTTCTGAGCAAACACGCAGCAATAATCGTATCAAATTCAACACCGGCAAGCGCTATGCCCTGATTCCAAAGAACCAACTCATCAAACTTCACACTATGTAATATTTTTTTAATTTTACTCGATTCAAGAATTGGCCGTAATTCTTCCAGCACACTCGCTCGATCCAACTGAACATGCACCTGATTTTCTTGACTAGATGCATGTTTAAACGGTATATAAAAAGCTTCTTTTGAATTAACAGCAAAAGACATCCCAACCATGTCATCCTGTAATGGGTAAAAACCGGTTGTTTCTGTATCAAGCGCACAAAAACCAGCATCGCGAATTTGTTTAATTAAATCACGCAAAACTTCTTGCGTTGTAACAAGCGTACAGGTCCATTTTTTTTCATGCACTGTTTTTTCATGTGCTTGTGCATGAACCTGTATCTGATCTATTTTATGCGCATGTTCTACAATATTGCCTGAAACTTGTCCAAAAATATTTGTCTGACCAAATAAATTTTGCTGCGAGCCCGACGAAGATAAAGACGGGTGCTTCCCCTGAGTGGCGCTCATGCTGAGCTTGCCTGCCCTTCGAAGCCACTCGGGCGTAGTAGGGTCGAAGCATCGAAGGGTCGAATCAGAAACCCCTTCATACAATTCTGGAAACCGTTTTTTCATATCTGACTGTAACGATTTAAACTCAAATTTATCAAAAAAATCTTTAGCTTTTGCCCAATTATTTGCATCAAATTGTGTCTGCTCAGCCTTGAGCGTGAGCCCTTTATAATCAATCGTAAATAATTTCAAACTTAAAAAAGCATCATCTTTATATTTTTCAAGTGCTATGCGCACACGTGGTTTTGCTACTTTATTAAGATTGGCATACAAATCTTCAAGAGACTCAAATTGACTAACCAGCTCAAGCGCCGTCTTGGGACCAACGCCTGTAACTCCGGGAATATTATCTGAGGTATCACCAATAAGCGCATAATAAAATGTCACTTTTTCAGGTGAAAAACCATTATCTTTTTCAAAGCGCTCCGCATCAATAAAACGATCTTTAAATACATCAAACAAAATCACTTTTTCATGATCATGCTTTGACAGTAATTGCGCCATATCTTTATCAGCAGTAACAACAACCACCTGACCTCTGTGATGCGCAATTATAGAACCGATTAAATCGTCACCTTCGTAACCTACTTGGGCTATATTGCACATTTCTATTGTGTTAACAAATTCGATAATATCGTCTTTTTGCTGAAACAAATCACTTGGTGGCGCCTGACGATTCGCTTTATATTCTGGAAACGCTTCGTTACGCTCATGCGAACCACCTTTAGAATCCCAAATAACAGCGATATGTTTGGGCGCATAATCATGAATTAATTTATTAAGAGTTCGACAAAAAGAAAACGTAGCTTGCGATGGACGGCCACTTGAAGTAGTCATTGGGGGAAGAGCATAATAAGATCTATATAAAAAATAAGACCCATCAATCAAAAATAATGCATTCTTTTGTATTTTATCTTTATGCTCTTTCTGCACGGAGCTACCCCTTTCTTGCCACTTTTTTTAAATATACTCATAACATTCAGGGGAGTGTAGCAATAAAACCCGTTTTTTAGTACTACAAAGTTCCCCCCCCACCAAGCACAACCAAAACAAAAAAAAGAAGCGTTCGCTGCAGCCAGTACTTTTACTACAACAATCACTTCTTTTTTACGTTCAACTCTTTTAAGTAAGAACTACTCAATTTGATAAATTAATGGTTCACACTTTTTTATAATAAATCACGCATATTTCTTCAATAAATCTTCAAGTTTTTTTGGATCAAGATTTTTATTTTTTTTAATACTATTTAATGTCGCCGTTATTTGAGCGTGCCCTTTTTTTCTTTTTAATAATTGCTCCACAAGCTCATACACCACACCTCGCACTTTCTCATCGCTATCAAAAAGCCCCTTTAATGCTACTTTAATTGGAACGTCAAAGTTTTCCACTTTATTATTTTCAACCAAGGTTTTCATAAAGAAAAAAGCACGATCTCGCACCCCCTGAGCTTCATGTCGTATTGATTTTTCAATAGCACCAAATAATTGCTCAGCCCATTCATCTATCCACTGGTCACTAAGAACCAACTTCCAAGCCGCACCCCAAGAATAATATTGCATAAATTTATCACTATGACGCACGCCATCACGCACTATTTTAAATATCTCATTTATTCTCTGATTCTTTTGAATACGTGCATAAAGAATTTCCCACTGCTTTTTTAACACAGCAGAATCAGAAACCTTTCCGCCCCTTTTTGCCCTATCAAGCTCAACACCTATCGCTTTAAATACTTGTTGAATTTCTACTTTTCCTTCAGGTTCTGGCGTGACAACCGGATCTTCTGCCTCTTTTTTAAGCGGCTCCTGCTCAACACCAAAAGCTGATTGTTTTTCTAATAAAACAGATTCCTGTTTTATTGGCGTTTCTTCTTTGTCTACAAGCTGTTCTGGCAAATATTTTTTTAATAACACTTCAAACTGATCTGTATATTCAGTTTTTTTAGATTTTATTATTTTATTAAAAATTGCTTTTATTCGATCAACTTTCTGTTGTCTTTTAAGCAGCGTCTCTATGATAATTAAAGAAGAAGCTCTAACTTTTTCATTCTCATCAAGAATACTCTTAGGTAAAAAATTAAGAATTTCATCGATTTTTTTTATTTTATCATCTTTAACTAATACTTTAAAAAATTCAAAAACTCTTGCTCGAACCACCTCATTTTTATGATCCGCAGCCGCTACAGCTCTACTCAGCACCTGATTAGTCCATCCATCATGCCACAAAGATATTCGAGCCAATTTCATAGCACATGGCCAAACAAACCGCTGCACATTTTCATCATCGATCTTAGATTGTCTATTAACAAATTGAAAAACAGACAAAATAAGTTTTTTAATCCATAAAGGCGAGTCTATCGTTATCGCCTGTTTTTCTTGTACAAATCCATAAAGAATAAGCCACAATTTTTTTGACGCTTCAAGATGCTCATTTAACAATCCCTGCTGTTTTTTTGATTCTTCTGCCTGTTCTTTATTTGTCTTTGGTTTACTGAATCTTCTTATTACTTTTTTAACTTTTACTGATTCACTACGCTTGGAATTGCTTTTTGCTATTTCTCTTTTAATTTTTACTATCTGCCCATGCTCCACCACTATCGCCTTACGCACTTTATCTATCTTTGCTGTGACCTCAATTTCTTCTTTATCTACCGGTTGCTCTTTCTCTCCCTCTATTTCTTTTTCCAAGTCTTCTTTAGCTTCCGACGATTCTTGTTCTTCCATTCCTGCAGTCTCTTGCTTTGTCTCAGCCACTTCTTTATCTACTTCTTCATCTACAAATTCTTCTTTAAAATATTCTTTTAATAACGCTTCAAGTTTATCTGTATCGGGCTTTTTCTCTTTTATCATGAGTATAAGCGCCTCTTTTGCTTCATCAAACCCTCGCCCTTCTTTAAATAATAACTCAAGCTTCTTGAAGCACGTTTCGCGTACATCACTATAATCAGCCTGTATTCCAACTAATACAGCTTTAACAACATCAATTTGAGCTGGTTTTTCTTCTTGATCCTGAACCTCAACCCCTGAAGAAACTATTCCAAAAGAATTCTCATTGACGCTCACAAAAAGCATTATCACAAAAACGCAATAAAAAAACTTACACAACTTCATAAAATCCCCCCGAACAAATAAAACACCTTAAAAAGAACTCCTCACGTAACCTATTATTCACAAAATACAACACAATATGTCAATATTTGACTTGTTCTAAAGCTCTTTTATATTAAAGCCAATATCTCAATACAAAATAAACACCAACAAAACACAAATTTTTAATATTTTTTTAACAAAAGAAAAAACACATGAAATTTTTAGCATTAGACTTAGGCGACAAATGGGTAGGAACCGCAATATCAGACCCACTAGGCATAACCTGCAAGCCATACAAAACAATCGAAATCGAGAATTTAGAAAAAGACCTGAATATAATTCTTGAGCAAGAACCTATCACTAGAATTATTGTGGGCTATCCAAAAACATTTTCAGGGACAGAAAGCGACCAAACCAAAAAAGTCGTACAGCTCAAAGAAGAACTTGAACAAAAATTCACGCACTGTCAGGGCGAACAAATTCTGTGGGTTTTGTGGGATGAACGCCTAAGCAGCAAACGCGCAAGCTCATTAAAACAGGCTACCAATAAAGAAGAAAAACAAAAGAGCCACTCTGTCGCTGCTGCTTTTATTTTACAAAGCTATTTGGACAATCAGGCTTTTAATAGAGAATAAAAACTTAATAACCGGCAAAAAAAAGAAGCGCCTGGACTTACTCGCGAGCAAGTCCAGGCGCTTCTTTTTAATAAGCTTAATTCAAATTATAACGTACTTAAAAACTCAGCCATTTCTTTATTGAATTTTTCAGCCTTTTTAACAATTTTTTTAGAATTACAAACGTATGTAATCTTGCTCTTTAAAAATTCAGACTTAAGAAAAAACTGAACTATCTCAGTATTTCCCTTTTTAATAGCCGCCCTCAAAGCCCCATTAAATCCAGATTTGTCATCACCAGAAGTAATCAAGTTACTCTCTTTATCTGCATTCATAAGAATTTCAATAATCTCAATCCCATTTTTGTTGTTTCTCGCTGCAAATTTAATAGCCTGGCTAAATCCCTTACTTGTAAACCCTGTCTTTTGGCCAAGTAAACACTCAACAACTTTAGGATTTCCAGCTTGTACAGCGCTTATCAAGCAGTTATCAGGAATAGCACAAAACGCTGCAACTGCTTCTTTTGTTAAAGACGTTTTATCATAGATAGTTTTAACGATCTTTTTGTAGATATCAATCTGTTTTTCGTCGCCATCTTTTTCTTCTAATCTATTAATTTTTTCGTACACGCTTGCAACGATCTCTAGTAAAGCTTTCTGGGTAATCATTTCGTTTACTGCAGAATTGTTAAGTAACAATTCAACAATATCTATGAGACCTTTTCGTGCTGCACCCAAGAGAGCTAACTCTGCGCCTGCTGAAGTAATTTTACTGTTTACTGATTTACTTTCAATAAGAAACTTAACCAATTCTAAGCGGTTATTTTTTGCGGCACCCTTCAAAGCACCATTAACACCAGATTTGCTATCTCCAGAAATAATATCTTGGCTTTCAACAAGTGCCTTAATTTCTCTTAGTGAGACTTCAATGTCTTTTTTCGTATTTTTTGCAATCTTACACAATTGCTCGTTAGCGCCTCCAAAGACGCTAATACCTGTAAACAACAAACATGAACCCAATAACAATATTTTCTTTTCCATAATAACCCCTCACTTAAAAACAGAACCCTAAAAAAATATAACATCATACAAATAGAATACTTTTTTAATTCTAACACACGTACCAAGAAAGTCAAAACCCTTACAAATTAATTCAATTTGAGTAACTTTTAACCCTTTTTTCACTCATTTTTGCCACTTTTTTGCTTAAAAGTAAATTAAAAAAGCTATATACCTCTTAATTTGTCATCCCATTATCCTGGAGTAAAAACCACCAGGTGTGACAATCAGGCTTTTAATCGTTCTTAAGACCATCAGCCTAGGGTTTTAACCCTAGGCTATTATCAAACTGTGATTACGCCTGAAGAATATGCGTTTGAAATCACCCCACGATTCGCTCATCAGGCTGGCCAACCTGAAGCTCTTACGAACCTATGGTTTTAACCATAGGTAAATTTGCAGGTGCGCTAGGCGCAACATCTTCTTTAAACTCTACACCTTCAAATACCTGAAACTGGCAACCTTCTTTATAACCCTGAGCACCAAGACCCGCTTTGATACTTAACTGTTCAAGCGTCTTTGGTAAATCCCACCCGAACGATGTTGGGACTTGAGGCAAAAATACTGAAGATGTAACAAGATTACCATCCGGCCCAAACTTGCTCAAAATTATACCGTGTTGACCAAGCACAATCTCTTGAAAGCTTGAAACTTTTTCAGGCGCCGTTAAAACCGTGATATCAAAAACAAGATTACTTAATTCTTGTTTTGTAACCGGCTTAAATCTATTATCTTTAAATGCTGCTGATTTGCTCATTTCTATTATCGTTTGGTACAGTGGATTCCAAGATGCAATCTGACCAATACAGCCACGCAAGTTTCCGTCACGCGTATTTAACGTCACAAAAGCTCCTGCTGCTTTCTGAATTCCCGCACTTTTTATTGGCCACAAAAGATGTTCAGGCGTACGCTCTTTTTCAGGTTTAAACATATTCTCAACAACTGTACGCGCCAGCTTGAGCATTTCTTTTTTCTCAAACCCAGTCAGCTGATTTTCTTTGGATAACTGTGCTAAATTTTGCGCAGTAAAAATAATACCTAGATAACTCACGCTATTACGTGCATCTATATCTTGGACATCTGTCAGTAATTTGCTCACGTCTATTATGTCTTCGTTTTGACGAGCTTTAGCCATCTGTGCAGACGTGTAATAACAAGATAATCGAGGTTCAACTTTGCCCAGCAAGCCCTTCTTTATAATTCCCAGTAATATCTTAATAGCATCTTGCCCGCAAATAGTAGTCTTGGTCTCAGTAAGAACTTTACCAAAAGCATCCCCTGATTGCTGAGCAATCGCTTCAAATGCAAGAGAATCAACAAAACGTACTTGATTAAGTATTTCTTTATCAAACATAGCATAATCATACGAAACACCATGGTGCATAAAATCAGAGCTCACTACTATAAGCGTTTTGTCATCGATAAATTTACTTAAAAGAGATACAACTTGGTCGTATTCAAAATCGTTCAAATACCCCACTATAAGCGGAATAAGCTTAAAATGCTCTACTGTTTGTTGCAAAAATGGCAACTGGACCTCAATAGCATGCTCTTGCGCATGAGCTTCAGGCAAAACATGAAAAAGTGGCGATTTTGCAAGTTCTTTGCATGCATGTGCATCAACGTCAATATTACCCAGAGCTGTTTGATACTGTAAATAATCAGGCAATGCAATGCCATTCAAGAATGTTTTATGACTTGGAGATATAACTATGACGCGATTAATATGCTTATTTTTAATATTTTGAGAAAACAAATTACGAGTTTCTAATATCGTTTGATACGCTGTTGCAGCACATAAACCTGAATAATAATAACCAGCATGTGGCACAATGAGCGCTTTAACTGCATGTGGATCAGCTTCTACATAAAAACTATTTTGCGCTTGCTCAAGATAGCTCCCAATTTGATGCGTCAAATAACCAGAACTTTGAGGATACCAGCCTGATGACAAATGTGCTTTATGTACAAAACTTGCTGACTCTATTTTTTTTGTTTTTTCATGCTTTTTTTTACTCTTTTTTTCAGACTTCTCGTACAGCTCATGATTCTCTCTTTTTTCACTATTTTGCACAGAACTCTGGACAACCGGCTCATCCGGACCGTCTGCCCGTAATTTCTTTGGGTCTCGCCCACATGAAGAAAGAACTAACACAAAAACAAGCAACCAGTAACGATTCTTTTTACACAGAATCTGCTTCATCTACTTCCCCTCAGCATTAAAAAAACTAGAAC
The DNA here is from genome assembly GCA_043822925.1 of bacterium. Taxonomy (GTDB): domain Bacteria; phylum Babelota; class Babeliae; order Babelales; family RVW-14; genus JBDRBF01. The sequence goes on along the minus strand of JBDRBF010000002.1, from coordinate 78,803 downwards.
ATACATAAGCCATATTTACTCGTCACCACAAACTTTGAGCCGTTTCGCCCCGGACCCGATCCGGAGTTTAAACTTAGAGTATTGCAAACTATGAAAATGTAAATTCTTCCCCTTTATTGACAATGCGAAATCGCATTAATCATACTTAAATTATGAGCGCGTAAGCTTATTTTAAGTACACAATAACCATTTGAAGCTTTTAACGGGGAACTGGAAACATGAAAAAAAATATACGCATAATTTTAAGCTGTATATTATTCACAAACATTTTCTTAATCGCCCCTGGTTTTGCCAAAAATACAAAAGCACCACACACTCCAAGCACTAAGTCAATCAAGACAAACGCACCTATCACTCCCATCACTCAAACACAACTTTCACCACACATAGCCCTACTAGACACAACAGAACGAGACGAAGTTGCATTTAAGCCTTTTATAGAAAACATGCAAATAGCCGGCTTTAAAACAACATACATAGGCATAGACACGCTCATGGACCAAATAGAACCAGAAGAAAAAAACATGCAAACATTTTTAGACACCTATCACGGTGTCTTTTTTATTCTTGGCATCGAATTTTTACGTGGCATAAATACACGCTCACCATTAACATTCAAAATACTTAATATTTTAAATTATTACGCGAAACAAAAAGATAAACTTATCGGGCTTATTTTGCCAACGCTTCATGCTCGCAGCCAAAACGAAGATATGATCCAAAAGATCTTGCCGATCTTACACATTGTCGATCAAACATTTAAAAATCATATCCCAACATACAAACAAGCAGCAAACGCCCAACAAGCAACTGATGCCAAAATATCACCAGAAAACTCTTATAACGATTTTTTATATGTAACTAACCAGTTTCTTACCGTACCAATAGAAGTACGCGTTTCATACCACACGACACTTCGCCTACCAAATATTCCAACACTCTTTTATAATCAAACAATCAATAATATACTCGCACAAAATAAAAATCTTGCGACATTACCAACACCAGAAACTAAATCAACACGAGAACTGAGCAATACTTTTCCATATGGGATATACTGGACGAATCCAACAAACAAAAATAATATTTTTATTACGACAAAAGCAACAATATCTTTCTCAAGCCTAGCCGAAAACTTTCAGGTTTGCCCCATGGATTTTGCACTCAGAAACAACATGCTCGACAATATCAATAACATGACATATGAATTATACGCACGTTTTACACAACAAAAAAACATAAAATTTAAAACTCAAAAAAAACAAAGTACACTTTTTGGCCAAGAACTCCCAAAATCATCTTATCCTGATACCATGAAGAAAACCGCCTGGATGGAGATCCCATTATTCGAAGATCTTCCCGCTAATCCAAAACTTACGCCGGCGCAAAAGATAGCCAAAGAAAAAGATAGGAAAAAAAGACAAAACTTACTTATTCAATACATTTATCAAGCAGGCCTAGATTCTTTATGGATAAGCCTGACCCCAAACGTCTATTACAGCCCCATAGCTATACATAAAAACAAAGAAAAAGAATTTCTCGCATCAGTCTCTCGCTTTAACCAACAACTAGCAGCCGGCGCAAAAAAATATAAAAAACCAGTCCCCAAAATATTTGTCGGATTTGAAATAGCAGATAACCTATATAACGAAAATTTACCTAAACATTACGCTTATGACCTATATGGAAACACGTATACTGATATCCCAGCGCCTCTTAATCAAGACTTTTGGCATCAAGAACTTACAGCTTCGCTCAAAACGTTTACAAAAAAATGGCCGGCTATTTCACACGGTATAAAACTTGCTGGAATTGTTCTTGACTTGGAAATGTACTGCCGCAAAACAGGCGACATCTTTTTATCAAGCATGGGCTTTGACCATCCAACATTTCAAAAGTTTATGAACCAAAAATCAAACTCCAAATTCGCACATATCGCACCACTCTTAACTGTTCATCAAAAAACAGATTTTCTTACTCAAAATAAACTCGCCAAAACATATTTTAATTTTCTTGAGAATCAAGCACTCAAGCTAGGGCAAGAGTTACGCACTGCGTTTAATGATATGATCCCAAATTGTGTTATTTCATGCTACTCACAAAGTCTGTTTCAACACTGGTTCTATAAAGCTCTCTGGCGCGGGCTCAGTACGCAACCCAGTCCCCTATACTTACTCACTTTTAACATGGAATTCAACGCACATAAAAACTGGTTTACAGATAATCAAATTTATACCCATCACTCAGGCGTCTTAATGCTCTCTAAAATAAAAACAAAACAAGATTTCTCTAAAGTAAAAGACATCTTAACGCATAATAAACATATTTGGCTTAATAGATTTTCTCGCCTTGTGGAAAATTACGACCCAAAAAGCTGGGTGTACATCGAACAGACTCCGTTACAAAGTAAAAATAAACAGGAGCTTTTATTATATATAAACAAAGCCCACTAAGCCCATTTTTGTTTCTTCTCTGGACAAACATATCAGCCTTGTTAGGCTTATTTTACATACAAAGTACAAATCTCTATAACTTAAACAAGAAAGATACTTAAATGGCAATACTTATAACACCTGAAAATTTCGAACAAGAAATCATGCAATCAGCGCTTCCTGTGGTTATCGATGTCTTTGCACCGTGGTGCGGCCCCTGCCAACAAATGGGCCCCATATTTGACGAGCTCGCAAAAGAACTCTCAGAAACGTGCAAACTCACAAAACTTAACATCGATAACAATCGCGAGCTTGCTATTCAATACAACGTTTCATCTATCCCAACGTTTATTTTCATCAAAAACGGCAAAGTAATCGCAAAAGAAAGCGGTTCTATGAACAAAGAAATGCTTAAAGCAAAAATCGCTGCACACCTAGAATAAAAAACACACATATTAAAACAATTTAATAATTAATGGTGCTCACACTCAGTTTATCGAAGAGTAAGCGCCATTAATTATTTTAAGGGCTCAAAAACCTAAATTATATTTTCACAAATAATACAATCTTCTAATTGCTTTCGAACGCGACAAAAACAGGAACATTTGTAATAGAGCATCGCAAAGTCCAAACTATGGACATAAATCTTCCCACCACATCCAAATTTTGAAATATACAACCCTTCTCCTAATGCAATAATCCAATGACGCAATTCAAATCCCTGATCAAAATCCCCAACACAAAGAGCAATAGCATCACCAGGCTCAAATTCACGCTCATCTAATTCTTCTTTAAAAAACTCACACTCATCGCCTATTTCATCAGGTAACGATAACCAATTAATAAACGTCTCTTTTGACTCAAGCGACTCACTAAAAACTTCCAAACAAAAATCGCGACAATCTCTCGAAGTATCTAATCCATCATGTAAAAGATAAGATAATAGACGCTTGTTTTTCGCATTAGGCATTTTGATTTCAACAAAATCCATTATTTTATAATCATATTTTTTAATAACTAAGACAGCATCATTTTTTAATTTTTTAACTTGCCGGAGAAAATGAACGGGGAAAGAAAAATCTTTTCCTGATGGGAAAGCTTTTTCTAAATCTTTCGAACAAAAAATCCTATCCCCATAAAAATACGGAACATCCCTTTCACCTGTACGAAACGATACATGCTTTCTTTTAAATCCATCAAACGTCGCGAAGACAGCGTTAAGAGATTCTTTAGCGCCATAAGAAAAATTAACTTTGCTTTTGGGATATATTTTTAATTCTATATTGGCAGCAAAAGAACAAGAAAAACTTAAAATAAAACCAAGCCTCACCAAAACAAGAATATAATTTTTTTTCACAAAAAATCTCCAAATAAAATCTTATACTCAAACAACACGTTTTAATTTTTATTTTAAAAGCTCTCAAAAGAGACAGAGCGATGAAGATTTAAATCATCATCGCTCTGTCTCTTTTTATCTATAATCCAACAATAGAACTATACTTTGATCCTTTTAATATAGATTGGATCCTACCACGCTAAAGCTTCGTAGGATAACAAGACGCGTAATTAAAACGAATAAGAAAGGCCTACGTTAACAAAATATGCAACATCGTTGCCAAGTCTGTAATCTTCAGGCTTCTCTCCATCAGTTTCAGCCCCTTGCTCAATAACGGTTACAAAGAAATCTCTCGTATCTGTAGGAACACCCTTGATATCTTTATAAAATGCCCCTGGAATAAATGCGCCAAAATTACCATACGCATTTAAGTCTTGAAGCAATTCAGATTTGACCATTAAGTTCAATTCTGTGCCAATAAACTTGCTTGCGTTTTCATCAAGAACTTTACCTTTTCTTGGATTATCTAATTCATAAGCAAATTTCTTTGATGCATAATCTTTCCAATAGAGCAACATATTTGGATTGATGCTTAATTTCTTAGCTTTAGCAAACGCAGGCTTCCATGTTGCACCTAAACCAGTAAGATGTAAGTTTGTGAAAGCCATTTCTTGAACTGCTTTACGATCATTAACTTCAAGTGCTGATGGCACTTGCATAATACGGTCATCATAAAAAATACTTTTTACGCGTTTGCCAGAGTATGATTCGTTAACACCAATAAAGCCTTTATAGGTCTTATTTTCAGCTGTTACATACGGGTTCTTATCACCAGATGCATATCCATAAGTAAGCGCCAATGTTAAACCCCAATCTTCAAACGTGTATGCTGTATCTATAACGCCCATCCAACCACGAAGCTTGTTTTTATACGAATTCTTAAATCTATCAATTTTGCTTGCAAAAACAGCATCTGTTGCTAATGGATCTGTGCCTCTAAACGAAGTTCCTGCTACCAGAGTTTGACCTTCTGTCGCTTGTTTTTTAGCGACTTTCTTACTATCATCTGTTACCAAAACGGAACTTTTTGCCGCATCGCTTCGTGCATAAATATGAGAGAAAAACTCAGCTAAATAACCATCTTTATCGCGTTCAACTTTAATAACATTACGATCAATACCATGAATATATTGATCACCAAAGTTTGCAGCAATATCACCGCCTATTTCAAAATTTTTGTACTTATGCTCAGCAGAAAGACCAACACTACCTAGCTCTGTTTTTGAATCAGCCAAAATCTCAATTCTTTGATCTGATGCTTCGTTATAAAATACATATGGTTCAAGATTCAATTTTCCATATTGGTCAGTATTGAGAGCTGTCCATTTAAGACGCGTGGCAAACAAATCATTATCTTTGGCAACACCGCGCGATGGCGTTGTTTTGCGGCCAATAAGTTGCTCTTTAAGAGTATTAAGCGTATAGCTCAAACTTTTATTACGTTCTTCAAACTTTGAATAATAAACATCATATGCAAGCTTATCTTTAGTAATTTCACCGGTTAACAATATTCCTGGAGCAGCTTTATCTTCATCCCAATTATACGTACCAATTAATTCGCGTGCCATACCATAAAAAGAACCCAAGGCAATACCGCGCCCCATTTCAAACGGGAACCAGCCCAATTTAAGAAAATGCAGTTCGTTGCGTGCATGAACTCCCGCAACAGCGCTTGCACTAACTTGCAACCAGCCTTCTTTAATCCAAATAAGTGGCTTATTATTTTTATGCGCGTGATTCCCCAATAAAGAATCACTAATTCTTACGTTACCAGGACTTGTTGCTTCTGAACTTGCATATTCAGAGCCAAGCCCCCAATAACCCTTGTGCCTTAAATCAACAAAAGCTTCAACAGCTTTGTGTTCAAACTTTTTTTCGCCATAGGCAAAATCAAAAGTAAAATCAAAAACATTCTTAAAAAATTCAAGTTCATCAGGCAGCTTAGAATTAAGCATCTGATTATTTTTTTTAAAGAAATGCTCACCTTTAATAGTACCACCGACCGTAAAAGCTGAATCGCCTCGTTGAATTTTAATCGGCTGTTTGCCTTCTACTTTTTTTATAAGTATATCTGATTTTTCTGTCCCAAAAGCACTGGTGCTCATTGCCAGAACAAGAGCAGTAAGATAGATTTTTTTGACTGAACAATTAGACATAGAAGAGTCCCTTTCGTAAAATAAAAACATTTCATTGATTAAAAAAAGCGTGTGTTTCACACACGCTTTTTCTCCTAAAACATGCTGACTAGCATCGCGTAAGTTTATTCTTTTGTCAAATTAAACAGAGTCCATCGAAACCAGCATTTCACCGACCTTATTGACCTTTCCAGCCCCTATAGTCAGCAATAGGTCGCCCGAGTTTAAAGCTTGCGGAGCCAATGACACTGCGTGCTCGTATGATGTAACATACTGAACTTTCATCTGAGGATTCTTAAGCTTAATCGCCTCAACCAAAACTTCACTCGTAATATTGGCAATTGGTTTCTCGCTGGCTGGATAAATATCAGTTATATACAAAACATCAACTGAATAATCGCTACCAGGACGTGCAAATACGGCAACAAAATCATCCCACAATTTTTCTGTACGGGAATAACGATGAGGCTGAAAAACGACATGCAAACGGTTCTGTTTGCGTCTGCCTGCTACAGTAAGAGTTTTACGTATCTCTGTTGGATGATGACCATAATCATCAAAGATCTCAACCCCCCTAAACATACCTTTATACTCAAAACGACGCTCGACACCACCAAAATTTTCAAGCGCATGCGCAATTGTCTCAAATGGAACTTCAAGTTCTAGGCAAACAGCTATAGCTGCAAGCGCATTAAGCACCATGTGATCGCCAGACATGTTAAGCGTTATAGACCCAAGCTTCGTTTTCTCTCTAATACCATTTTTAATTTTATTCGAATAAACATCAAAAAACGATTGCGTCTTGGCTAGTTCAACAATAGACCCCATCAAATCTGCCTGCTCACTCAGCCCATACTTAAATGTATTAATATGCTGTAACGGCAATATCGAACAAACATTAGGGTCATCTATACATAAAAACGCTTTGCCATAAAATGGTAAGCGAGCCAAAAAATTTTTAAACGTATTTTTAATATCTTCGATACCAGAATATGTATCCAAATGCTCTGCATCTATATTAGTCACAACAGCCATCGTTGGATTGAGATACAAAAGAGAGCGATCACTTTCGTCTGCTTCAGCAATAAGTAAATTACTGTCACCCAGTTGGGCATTAGCTGCAATATTTTTTAAAACACCACCAATAATTACTGTTGGGTGTTTTTGAGCTTCAATTAAAATATGGGAAATAAGCGACGTTGTGGTCGTTTTACCGTGCGCGCCTGAAACAGCAATACTATATTTAGTTCGCATTAATTCTGCAAGCATGATTGCTCGAGGTATTACCGGTATCCCCTTTTCAAGCGCAGCCAAAACTTCTGGATGCTTTTGATCAACAGCTGAAGAATAAACAAGCACATCGGCATCATGCACGTGCTGAGCATCGTGCCCTTCATAAATATGACACCCAATACTTTGTAAATGCTCGATCGTAGTACTTTTTGTTGAAAGATCACAGCCAGAAACAGTGTATCCCTGTAACCGTAAAATTTCGGCTATGCCACTCATGCCAATACCACCAATACCCATAAAATGTAAATGTACGTGCTGTTTATACACTTTTCGATCTCCCTATAATTTTTATTTTTGTGCAAAATAACCAAGAATACGGCTTATGCCTTCATACAAAACATCTGTCTCGCGTGAATAACAAAGACGAATAGACGCTGCACCACTTGGGCCAAATGCTCGTCCTGGAATTAATCCCACTTTAGCTTTATTCAAAATATCCATACACAAATCTGCTGTATCAGTCTGATTTGTCTTAAGAAACAAGAAAATCCCACCATTTGGTTTTTTAAAAGCCAAAATCCCCCGGTCAACGAGCGGCTGCAACTCATGCATAGCCAAATCTCTATTATTTTTAATTATCTGAAAAAATTTTTGAGTAAACTCTGGATGATCAAGCGCATAAAGCGCTGCATATTGTGACGCATTATTAAGACAATTCATAAGCGCATCTTGCATACCAGCAAGCATAGTAATAAGTTTTTCATGAGCAACAATATACCCAACGCGCCAACCAATCATAGCCATACTTTTTGAAAACGTATGCACAGAAACAACAAATTTAGATTTATTCACAAGCTCAAGACTCGAATAACAATCACCATCAAAAACGTATTCTCGATACGCTTCATCAACAATTAAATAGATCCCGTGCTTTTCACACCAAGAAACCAATTCTAATAATTTTTGTTTACCAATAACGATACCCATAGGATTACTTGGATTAGAAAACAAAATTACTTTTGTTTTAGACGTTGTTGCCTGTTTGATCTTTTCTATGTCTAAATCCCAATTAACCATATTTAACGTGCTCGTATCTTGAGAACAAGACACATACACAATATTTCCACGCGAAACACGTGCGATATTCGTATACGCCGGATATGCAGGCTCTGGAATAATAATTTCTGAATCAGCATCAAGTAATGTCATAAATAAGAGTGTTATGCCGCCCTGACACCCGTGTGTTGGTAATATTTGGCTTACTTTAAATTCTTGCCCATACTTCTGAGTCAGTACTTGGGAAACTTTTTCTCGATATAACTCGAGCCCCCAACAACTTTGATAGTAATCAGTCTTGTTAGTCAAAAGCTGTTGCCGTACATATTCACGTATTTCTTCAGGCACACCACCCAATTTTACTGATCCCTGAGACAAAGAAACATAATCAGGATTATTTCCTGCAATATCTTCTATCTTTTTGATCGTCGAAATAGGCATGTGCAACATGGGCTTACCCCTTTATTTTATTATAAAAAATAGCCCAAAATACGATTAATACCTTCGCGTAAAACATCTGTTTCACGAGCATAACACAAACGCAAAAACGATGCTCCAGCCTGACCAAACGATCGTCCAGGAATAAGTCCCACTTTAGCCTGATTTAAAATACTCATGCACAGATCCATAGAGTCTTCATGCTCTGTTTTAATAAACAAATAAAAACCACCAACTGGCTTACGGCCTAATGTAAAAATTTTCTGATCTACTAATGGCTGTAATAATTGCATAGCCAAATCACGATTTAGCTTAAGTTTTTGCGCAAATTCACGCGTTACTTCTGGATAATCAAGCGCAAACATAGCAGCATATTGAGCAGTGTTATTTAAGCAATTTAAAAGAGCATCTTGCATACCCGCAAGTGCAGCAATAATTTTTTCAGGCACAACTAAGTACCCAATGCGCCAACCACTTAAAGCCATATTCTTTGAAAACGTGTGAGCCGAAATTACCCACTGGGACTTATTTATAAATTCTAGACTAGAATAAAATTCGCCCTCAAAAACATAATCACCATAAGCTTCGTCTATAACTAAATAAATCCCGTGCTTTTCACACCAAGAAACAAGCTCTAATAAATCAGTTTTACCAACAACAAGCCCTAATGGATTACAGGGGTTTGAGAAAATAATCATCTTCGTTTTTGACGTCGTCGCTTGTTTTATTTTTTCGATATCAAATTCCCATTCAACCGAGCCAAGACGAGAACACTTACTCGCCGCCTTTACGCACGAAACAAAAACAGGTTTAGCACGAGCAGCACCTGCAAGTGTGGTATAAGCAGGATAAGCAGGCTCTGGAATAATAACTTCATCGCCCGCATCAAGTAACGTCATATACAAAAGAGTTAGGCCACCAATACAACCATGTGTCGGCAATATTTGACCGGCTGTAATATTTTGCCCGTAACGAGCAGAAAGAACGGTCGACAATTTTTCTCGCAAAAGCTTCAGACCCCAGCAGCTGCCATAATAATCAGTTTTATCAGTAGCCATGAGACCTTGAATATAATCTTTTATTTGTTGGGGAATCCCGCCAACTTTTATTGACCCCTGAGATAAAGAAACATACTCATTACTGCTTCCAGCTACTTCTTCGATCTTTTTTATCCCTGAAAGGGGTATATGCAACATGAAAGCTCCTGAAATACAAAAAATTGTTTAATTGATCAATGTTTTTCGATTTTTACCAGTACATACTTTATAAAATATTTTTTGCGTTTTAGCTACTCAAAAATAGCCTTAAACGCTCAGAAAGAATTGAGAACGATAATAATTTCTTGATAGGCCAAATAGAAAAAGGTCAAAAAACCGCCTAAAACAAGAATATAACGCGTAAAGACATGCTTATAAGCTTTTTTATAAAAGTACCCTAATCTAGCCATAACGTTATAAAACGTGCCCAAAGCAGAAATAGCTATAATAAGCCAATATGGGTTTGGCGCAGATATTATTCGAAATAAAAGATGAGTCGGCGCAAATGACATATACGCACCAGGGACACAAAAATACGTATATAGATTAAACAAAACAGCTATAAGCCACAAATATGCTTCAATATAAAAAGAAACACGAAAAAGCGCATAAACGGGGTACCCTATCAGTAATTGCCCATGCGCTGCAGGCAAACATAAGATATATAAGCTCCAGGAAAGAAGCATAAGATAAAAACCCTTGCCCAAACCAAAAGATATAATTAAATAGATTAAAGTGCTGAAAAAAAGACCGAATGAAAACAAGTATCGGTAAAAAAGAAGGCCATTTTTAAGCTTCTTTGACTTCATTACATGTTTCCCGAAAATATTTTGGAACTGTACCCTACCATCCCGTTCTTCGTCCTGTACATCCGAAGCTTTAGCCTAGGTGGCCTGCCATCCGTAGCTACAAGCCTTTTGGCGAAGAGCGTAGGATGGTGGAGCTAACCGGGATCGAACCGGTGACCTCTTGAATGCCATTCAAGCGCTCTACCATCTGAGCTATAGCCCCAAAATTTCTTTTTGAAACAGTTATCATTCTATAAAAAACCCAAAAAACTGCAAGTAATTGCGTAATGTGCTATGCTTTTTTATACATATATTTTAACACCTAATATTAAAACTAATATACCGTTATGAGGGTTTTATGAACAATCTCATATCATTTCTTGATACCTGCAAAAGCATTTTGCGCATTATAAATAGCATAGATGCTGCCGGAGGCACGGCGTATGTCGTTGGAGGGAGCGTGCGTGATTTGGTGCTTGACCGGCATGTAAAAGATTTCGATATAGAAGTACACGGACTTACGCTTGAGCAGCTTGAAGCTGTTCTTAAAAAATTTGGACCACTAAAATTAGTCGGCAAAAAGTTTGGCGTCCTGCGCTTACTTACACTTGATATAGATTGGTCGTTACCCCGTACAGATAGCCTGGGCCGCAAGCCGATCGTCACGATTGACCCAAGTTTAACAATCGAACAAGCCATGCGTCGGCGCGATTTAACCATGAACGCCATGGCTATAAATCTTAATCTCTTAAGTAAAAATTTCGAAAGTATTTACCAAAAAGCATCCAAAACTAATAACTATAAAAATATTGGCTTAGAAATAATCGACCCCTATGGGGGCCTAAAAGACATGCAGGATAAAAAACTAAGAGCCGTCGATACCAAATTATTTCTGGAAGACCCTCTAAGATTTTATCGCGTCATGCAATTTATTGGACGTTTTGAAATGTACCCAGACAACACATTACAAGAAATATGCACAAAAATTAATCTGAACGACCCAGTAACACAAAAACCAGTAGCCAAAGAACGGGTATACGAAGAAATTAAAAAATTATTTTTAAAGTCTCGTAGACCATCTCTGGGCTTTAGGTGGCTAAACGATATTGGACGCCTACAAGAATTATTTCCAGAAATACATGCGTTAATAGGCGTACCCCAAAAGCCTGAATATCACCCGGAAGGTGACGTCTTTGAACATACGATGCAGGCTCTTGATGCTGCTGCGATTATTAACCTATATCAAGAAAACGAAAGTTTATCTCAAGAAGACGAGAAGTTTTTGATCATGATAGCGGCACTGTGTCATGATCTGGGCAAACCTATCACCGTAGATACAGATTTAAGCTGCAAAAAGCATGACCAAGAAGGCATAAAAATAGCAAAAAAACTCTTAAAACGTTTCACTCGAGATACTTTCTTAATTGATGCAACCTGCAAACTTGTCGCTGCGCATATGTTACCCGCAAGCTTCATTGACACCAAAAGCAAAGCCAACCCAAACGCATATAAACGTCTGGCCAAAAAACTTGCACCAGAAGTAAATTTGAGGCAACTGGCACTGCTTACACTTGCCGATGGGCGAGCACGAAACGCAGAAAGCTCTGAGCCTCTAACGGGGTGCAACCAAACCTACAAAAATTTTTTAGTAGAAGCAGAAAAGGCCCAGGTTCTGAATGAACCTGAGCCTGCTATCTTAATGGGTCGCCATCTTCTTGAGCATATTAAACCGGGAAAACAACTTGGTGAGCTCTTGAAAGAAGCGTATCGAATTCAAATTGAAGAGGGCGTTACTAATCTGGAAGAACTAAAATCTCGAGTACTTTCTCTAATCTAAGAAACTTTCTTTGCCAACCGCTTAAGATGTATTTTTGCATGCTTCTTTGCTGCTCGCCGTAAAATGCCAAACTTTTTAAGCACATCGACCATTTTGTCGACCAGTACTTCTTCAGTTTCAGAAAGTTTTTTAAGATCTTGTTCATTAATATAAAGACCATGAAAATTCAAACTAGGCTTACTTGATGCACCCTCAAGGGCTTGCATAAATTCAAGTTTTATACCAAACGGATCTTTTACGGTAAAAAATTTTATTTTTCTCTTAGGATCATCGGCAAGAGCATGTACAATATCGATGCCTTTTTTTGAACATCGCGTAAACAATTTTTCAATGCCTTTGTTTACTTCCAAAGAAAGACCAACACAGCGACTTAAGCAGCGCTTAATAAAACTAAATTCAGCAAATTCTTCTACCAACGGCTTACGGAAGACAACGCCGCACTTACTTTTACGCAACTGCGCAAACCCAAGTGTTCGAGGATCTGTTTGATCTTCAACAAGCTCAACAATATCAAAGCCCAGTTTTTCGGTGTAAAATTTTACTGCTTCTTCTACCGAATCAACCACAACGACAAGTTCGCCTGTTCTCATCATCTTCATACCCTCATTACGTTACGTTATCCCCCATTTACTCATTTCTACCTTTTTATAGAAAGAACTATGCTTATTTTTGTGCCGCTGCGACTTTTTTTGCTAAACGACTAACTTTTCTCATGCCAGTATTTTTTTTGATTACACGTTTTCCAGTAGCGCGTGCAACTTTCGCTTCGGTCGCTCTCAACATTTCTTTTGCTAATTCAATATTGTTAGCAGCAAGAGCATCCAAAACTTTTTTAGCTAATGTTTTAATTTCAGATTTTCTGCCAAGATTGTTTTTACGACGCTTTTCACTTGTCAGTACGTTTTTCTTAGACGATTTTAAATTTGCCATTATATTACTCTTGATATTTTTATATTACTTTTTCAACTTTACCAGCTTTGACACACTTTGTGCAAACAGGACCACGTTGAACAGTCTTTTGCCCTTTAACACTAAAACGCATTACATGAACATTGGGATACACCCAGCGAATCGTTTTATTATTCGCATTACTTACATTATTAACAGTACGTGGTCTTTTTTCGCACAACATGCAGATTTTTGACATTGTTCTTAGGTCCTTTCACTCTCATAACATTAATTAGTAATCAATAATAAAAGATATTTTAGCAAAAGCTCAGTTTTTTTAAAGCAATAAGAATAAAACCGCTTAATATTGCTGTTAGAAAACTTACTTACTCATCTTCTTGCTTCGTTTCAGACTTAGGATCTTGCTTGAAATCTCGACCCTCGCTCTCAAAATTTGCCTCTCTTTTAGCCAACTCTTCTTCTTTTTCTGCATCAGAAGCAAAACGATGATCTGCTCGTGGCGTTATATGTAAAAGCTCATACACTTCATGTGCATATAACGTTTCTTTTTCAAAGAGCGTTTCAGCAAGTAACTTAAGCTTATCAAGATTATCACTTAAAAGCTTTTTACCTCGCTGATAACTCTCATCCAAGATCTTTTTCACCTGTACATCGATAGCCTCAGCTGTTTTCTCTGAAAACTCACGCGTACTTTGAATGTCTCTGCCAAGATATGGATGCTCCATAGATACTTTAAAATCTATAGGCCCCAAATCAGACATGCCATACTGACGCACCATCGCACGAGCTGTTTTAGTTGCTTCTTGAATATCATTAGAAGCCCCGCTCGTTTGATTATTGAAAACAAGCTCCTCGGCAAGCAACCCGCCAAACGACAGCGTAATGCGAGCAAGCATTTCGCTCTTTGTACGAGAATACTTATCTTTCTCAGGTAAAGACCAAGAAACACCAAGAGCTCGCCCACGAGGAATAATGCTCGCTTTATGAAAGGGATCAGTTTCACTTAATAAAAGATTAAGCATCGTATGTCCAGCTTCATGATATGCGGTCATACGCTTTTCGTCATCAGTTAAAACCAAAGTTTTTCTTTCAGCCCCTAAAATTATCTTATCTCGAGCTTTTTCAAAATATTTCGAAGTAATCGTCTTTTCATTAAATTTTGAGGCCAAAAGAGCAGCTTCGTTAATAATATTTTCAAGATCGGCGCCACTAAAACCTGGAGTACCACGTGCTATTCTACGAAGATCTACTTCTTTATCCAGTGTTACTTTAGTTGCGTGAACTTTTAAAATTTGTTCTCTGCTTTCAAGATCTGGATATGGCACCTCAATAACACGGTCAAAACGGCCTGGTCGTAACAAAGCACTATCAAGAACATCAGGCCTATTTGTTGCAGCCAGAACTATTACAGCTCCACGCTCAGTAGAAAACCCGTCCATTTCAGCAAGTAACTGATTCAACGTCTGTTCGCGTTCATCGTTACCACCACCAAGACCAATACCACGTTGCCTACCAACAGCATCTATTTCATCTATAAAAACGATACATGGCGCATGCTTACGTGCTTGCAAGAACAAATCTCGAACACGAGACGCTCCAACACCAACAAACACTTCAACAAAATCAGACCCGCTAATGCTAAAAAATGGACAACTTGCTTCCCCAGCAACTGCTTTAGCCAACATTGTTTTACCGTTACCTGGCGCACCAGTCAACAATACACCACGAGGTATTTTAGCCCCTAAACGTTCAAATTTTTCCGGACTTTTTAAAAATTCGATAATATCTTTTAAGTCATCTTTTGCTTCAGTAACACCGGCAACGTCTTTAAATGTAATATTCACTGTATTTGGGGAGAAAAACTTTGCTTTACTCTTACCCATACTGAAAATCTTACCGCCGCCACCGCCACCACCACTCTGGCTTTGTTTAAAATAAAAGAACACAAAAAGTAGTATAAATGGTAACAAAAGCAAAAAGAGATACCCTCCCCAAGACTGCTTCTCTTGAGGGAATATTTCAACATCTACACGATGTTCGGCCAACAAATCCCAAAACTTCGGTGTAGGCTCAACATAACCAGTAAACTTTTTGCCATCTTGATACGAGCCCTGGACGAAGCGTTCCTGCATTTTAATGCTTTTAACCTGATTAGCTTGGACCTGCGCAAGCAACTTAGAAAACGTTACTTGATCAACATCTCGATTAACACTATTGTACCAAAACAAATAGGCCGTCCCCACAGCTAGCAACAAAAGCAGAAGCCATACAGCATTTGGCCCTTTTTGAGGGAAATTCTTGTTTTTTCGACTATTATCTTGATTATTATTCTTTGAATCTTTTTTCATGTCTCAACACTCATTTTCGCTTATTTTTTAAACTCTAAAATACACCCAAAATAGTAATGATAAACCCACTATTAATAGTATTATTCTAATAAATAAATCCCAATAAAACCAGAAAATAGAAAAACCAATTACTTTTTAAAGTTGAAAATATGGATTTGCACTCCAACAAGGAAAACTCTTAGGAAATTTACTATGCGTTAAAACCCGAATATTCCCACTACGGCAGTTAAGTACCCCTATTTGAGGGATCATCTTATTCGTTTTTTCATTTTTATGATCATAAGTAAAGGCTATGTACCGCCCGCAAGGAGACCACGTAGCATCAAGCTTATCCCCTGAACCAAATGTACACTGCTTTTCAACAACACCGTGCTCAGTAAAAGACATCGTAAACAATTGAAATGTTTTATTCACAAGACGCGTATATGCTATCGCATTATTCGCTTCACTATATGACGGCGCAGCACTATACCCAACACCGCTGGATAATCGCACGGTCCGACCATCTAACTTACGATAATAATATAACTGGGGACTTCCTGTTTGAAAATCTGAACAAAAAACAATATCACCGTTAGGCAACAAACACGGTGACGAGTTATTACCTTTATTTTTCGTTATCTGCTTAAAAACTCTCTTCTTAAGTTGCTTGCAAACCCGCTGATCATATAAATAAAGTTCAGAGTTCTCACCCCCACCCGACATACATAACGCAACCTGAATACCATCAGGAGAAAATGATGGCTGCATATTTAAGCCATCATATGAACAAATAATTTTTTCTGTTTTATTTTTTATATTAAGGGACACAAGCTGACAACTCGCACGCAAAAATTGTGAATAGAAAAGATATCCTGCCTGACTGTGCCAACGAGGAGCAACATTAATCCCACAATGAGGAACAATAATTTTTTCTTTCTTGCACATATAATCAGTAATGCAAATAACCTTCTTTTTTGAAGAAAGCTGCTTGCAAAATGCAAAACTACTTAAACAAATACCATCTTGGCCCGTCAGCACTGGAATTATTGCTTGAGAAATAGAATGCGCATCAAAAATCAAAGACGCATCTGCATAAGAAAAGGTTCTATCGAAAACAGACTCATCAGACGACGTATCTTTAATCGTAATGTTCACAAATTTCTTAAGTTTGTCCTGCTTAGGAACAGCTAACCTAAAATACATACACAAAGACGTCTCGTCATTAAACAGTTTTTCTATTGTTTTTTTGTATTTTGCAAACTCTTTAACATTTTTTTCATTCGGGATTTTATCTATACGTTTAATATCTACTAATAATTGATCCGTAAAATCTAAATCAAACTTCACGATATTAGCCAGCGCCTCAAGGTCTTTATTTTGACCAACACATAAAGCCTGTATGTTTACCGGCTTATAAGAACTAGCCCCTGCACTTACCTGAAACGATAGATCTTTTTGTGTTGCGTCACCCGTCGCGCTCGTGCTGAGCTTGTCGAAGCATTTATCTTTTTTATCCAAAGACACAAGACCACAGGGTTTTTTAATTATATTTTCAGCGCCACTTAATGCAGCCCCAAATATGCACGCGCTCAGCGTACAAAACAATAAGGCCATGTTTTTTACTAACGTCATAAAATTTCTCCAATTGTCATCCTGGGCCCCTATCGCACTCGTTCTTACAATGTAAAAGATTACACAGCATACAATCAACTACTGACGAAAATCAATAGTAAACTTCTTGCCCCATAAGCATTTATCAAATAAAAACTTTTTCGCAACACGTAAAATACTTAAATCATAGATAAGAACATTTGATTTCTTAATAATTTCAAATCTCTCAACATATCCAGCTTTATTAACATAGAAAAACGCTCGAATTTCTGTGTTTTTTGACACACCAACAGGGGGCCGCCATAAACGAAGAACCTCCTGTTGAATACACTCTTGATACTTAAACATTTCTGGATCAGACCCTGACTGTAATGAAAACTGCAACGTGTCTTGATCATTCCATTCTTCAGATCCAGAATCCAGACCATCAGTCCCTTCTTCGAGAGAACTTTTGTCCTCATCGAGCTCCCCTGGTTCTTGCTCCGGCTCTACTTCTTTTTCTTCGTTATTCTCTACTTCTTTTTGTTTGTTTTTTAGCTCTTCCTGTTTTTTCTCAAGCGCTATCTGTTTCTCGAGCTCTTTTTCATTTTTTTCTTTCTGTTCTTTTTTCTGCTGTTTTTTAGGATTCAAAATCTCTTCTTTTTGCTCGTCTTTTTCTATAATCTTTTTTTGTATCTTGTCCGCCTTTTTTTTCTTACCAGACTCCTTAGGAACTTCAAGATCTTTAACTTTTGACGCGATTTTTTTTACACATATCTTTTTTAACTGTTTTTTTTGCTTTACCTGCTTTACCTGTTTTTTTACGACACTTTTTTTCTGTGATTTTTTTGAATATCGCGTAGGTTTACGCCCTTGTACCGCTCGCCCTGAACGTCCACCAACAAATGGCACCGGCTTACCTTGCCTATAAATAGCATGGCTTGGCTTACTCGAATGCGCACCAAAAACAATAAAATTTTTATTAATAACACTGGTATCATAAAAAAGGGCGAACAAAAGAATGACCATCGTATGAAAAACAAACGATATAATCAGGTAAAAAGCCGTCAGTTTATTTTTCATGATTTTGACAATGGCACCGTTGACATAGCAACATACTTAACGCCAGCCTCTTTAAGACTATCCACGATCTCTATAACATCTCCATACGAAACTAATTTATCAGCCCTAACATATACAGGAGTATCATCTTTCCCTGCAAGAGCTCTTTGTACGGTTTCAAGTAATTCTTTTTTCTTAACAGGGTACCCATTAAAGTACATTAAACCCTGTTTATTTAAGGTCACAACGAGATCCTGTTGAGATGCAACTTCTCTACTTCTGCCCTGCGGTAGATCAATTTTTATACCATTTTGCATTGCCGGCGCAGTAACAATAAAAATAACAAGCAACGTCAACGCAGCATCAATTAATGGAAGCAACACAACTTCAGGCATTCTAAAACGCTTTGTTTTAGCTCTTCTCAGTCTACTCATAATTTCCACTACCCTAAATTTTCACTACCCTATTTTATTAACGCCTGCTTTGCGGTCATCAAAATAATATCTTGCATATTACAAAGCTGGCCTTCAATCTTACGCAATTCGTTAGAAAAATAATTAAACATAATAAGCGCTGGAATTGCGACGATTAATCCCGCCAACGTTGTAAGCAAAGCAGCCGCTATTCCAGGAGCAATAACTGAGATGTCTGCAGATTTTTCTTGCCCAATACTAATAAATGCATTAACAAGACCCCAAATAGTTCCAAATAAACCCATCAATGGCGCCACCGCAGCACTCGTACCAAGCAAAGGCAAATACTCTTCTTCCTGTAATATCAAAGCATCTATATCTTGGCTCAACACTAAATCAAGCTGCTCAATGTCTTGATATACAATCTCTTTGTTCTCTACTCGTTTTTGATCTACAAGCTGATTTATTCTAACCAAAGCATTAGTCAAAAAATCATCCCCTATGTGCCCTTTAAACCCAACACTTAACAATGCAAGCTGATCTAGCGATACACAGTTTTTCACATTAAGAGCAAGCATGAGCAATCGAGATTTCTCTCGTCTAAATGCAACAAATTTATTAATAATTATAGCAACACAAAATACAGACAAAACAAAAAGACCAAGCATTATAACATACTTACTTATCCAGTCAGAAATCACAATAAGATGCCAAATCGCAGAATTAAACATACTCTTGTCCCCTCACGTAAATTAAGATTTTCAAAAAAAACAAACCTAATTTCTAAGCCTTCTCCAGTAACAGTATATTATAAACATGCACTTTTTTATGACAATACAAATCGTATTCCCATAAATCCCAATTTAATGAAAAAATTTGAATTTAACTCACAAATTTATATAATTACAACTCACAATACAAAGTACAGCTTAAAAAAGTCAAAAAACGGGAATAATCCTTGAAAAAAAACCAAAAGAACATCCCTTCAAACACATCAATTCGACACACGATATTTTTCATGCTTACACTAACAATAATAGGGGCCCAAACACTTCAAGCAACACAACAAAAAAACAATCAAGAGCCAGAATACATAAAACTACAATGTATTGATGGAATTGTTAAAATGCCTCTTTCTATTGCCCAAACAATACCCGATATTATGCAAATAATCGAAACAGAATCTCATAAAAACATGAGCTATAAAAACATTTTTATACACATTCCCATTATCTGTGACTGTTGTCAAAAAATTCTAACCTACCTAAGCACGACGCTCTCCATAAAAAAAGAACAAAATAAAGAAAAAAAAGAACATATAGTAACAATCTTAAAAACGAAACTTAAAAACGAAACACTGCCTACTCTTTTCAAATTATTTCTTATTATTCGCTCATTCTATAACAAAGATCTCTTTGTACTGCTGTGCGAAACAATGCTTACAAAATTATACGAAAATCCAACAGACAAAGAATTAATAAGCACATTCAAAAACCTTAGGCCATCTACCCAAAAATCAATACTTTTATTGAGTGATAATTCTCCTGAAATAGCAAAACTTTTTCCAAAAGAAAAAAATAAAGCTACCATGATCGCACCTACAGAAACAAAGAACAAATCACAAACTTAGTGCAATATACTGTAAAAATAGCAATCTATTTGTTTTCATGATTTTTTTAAATAAAAGGGGAAAGCTTCATGAAAGAAAACAAAGAAATTCACGTCTTATATATTATAACAAAACTTGAGCTTGGCGGTGCCCAAAAAGTCTGTCTCACTTTATTTAATGGTATACAAAATTCAGGATATCCAACCCACCTCGTATCTGGCTCACAAGGAGAACTTGCTCCAACAGTTATTAATTCGCAAACTCATGCAACAAAGCCCGACGCTGTTTTTTTTCTTGATTCGCTCAAGCGCGAAATAGGCATTAAAATAATTTTTTCTGAAATAAAAGCTTTTTTTTCGCTCATAAAAATTATACGCTCACTCAAAAATAAATATCCCCAATTAATTATTCACACACACAGTACAAAAGCTGGCATTTTTGGTCGCTGGGCTGCGTTCTTTGCCGGCGCAAAAAAACGCATACACACTGTACATGGTTACGGCTTTCATGAGCATCAACCAAAACACCAGTGGGCTATAGTTTATTTTCTCGAATATATAACATCACTTATTACAACAAAATTTATTTGTGTATCAAAAAAAGATCAACTCGAGGGCATACGTCTTTTCCCCAAATTTGAACAAAAAAGTGTCTTAATTCGAGCCGCCGTAAATTGGGACGATTTTTATATGCCAGCTCGCACCAGTAATATTTCTAAGACTCATGATTCTCACACTCAAAAACAAAATTATACTCAAAATATCACTCACGACTTTACTATTGGTTCTATCGCCTGCTTTAAACCCCAAAAAAACTGCTTAGACTTGCTAAAAGCTTTTAAATTACTCGTTCAAAACACACAACAAAGACCACTAAACCAAACCACCTGTATAGGGTTTGGTTGCGGCCTAAAGCTTGAAATTATCGGCGACGGAGAACAAAGACCAATGCTCGAAAACTGGATTTCAAAAAATAATATGTCGTCATATATCACACTTTTAGGCTGGCAACATGACGTTTCCAAATATGTAAAAAAATGGGATCTTTTTGCCCTCAGCTCTCTCTGGGAGGGGTTACCCTGTGCAATAATAGAAGCGCGCCTAAGTAAATTGCCAATCGTCGCGTATAACGTCGGCGGCATCTCAGAAGTAATTTATGATGGGAAAAATGGCTTCTTAATTAAACCCGGAGACTGGCAGGATCTATCAAAAAAACTCGAGACGCTCGTAATGGATAAAAAACTATACACAGATTTAAGTAATTTTCCCGATACCATTTTAGACTTCAAAAACGAGAACATGATCAAATATCATGTGAATTTATACACAAAACTCTTTCAAAAAATAACCTCATAAAATAGAACCAGAGCGCGAATATTGAACAAGCTCACACAAATATTTGACTTTTAAATTTTTATTCTGATACTATGACGCTACGCTCATAACGAAAGCCCCGTCTGAGTGGGCATAATAAGAAAAAGGAGAAAAATGAAGCAGAGTGTCAAAATTAAAATTACCGGCCAAGTTCAAGAAGTGGGCTACCGGAAATTTGCTCAAAAACAAGCCCAGACTCTCGGAATAGAAGGAACCATTCAAAACCTAGATGACCAAAGCGTCATTATATATGTCTGCGGCGACGCCACCAAACTAGACCAATTTATCGATCTCTTATATAAAGGACCAAATAAATCAAAAATAGCCGACATTCAAATAGAACCATTACTTACTGAAAAATCATTTCGAGGAGTCTTTAGAATTCTCGACCGTGAATAAAATTATAACGAAATAAGCCATAAAACAGATTGATTCGACATTATTTATTTTCAATTAATCTTTTTTAACTTATCACAAAAAGCAGACAAGACGAGACAAAAATAGTATGTTAAAATAATAAAAACATGCTATTTTACCGTGGAGTATGCTGAATTGGAACACGTATCTTTTTGTCGAATCTATCGATATTTTTTTTTATTACTCTTCCTCCCCCTGTCTCTTCACGTACAAATACAAGCACAAAAACAAACGCAAGAGACACAAAAAGAACAACCCCAACAGTATGGGGGAACTCTTGGTCGACTTATAAAAACATCCACATTAAAAAACACGTCATTTCTCTTAACAAAATTAACATATACGTCAGACATCCCATTCAGCAAAGAAGAATTTTTATATTTAACACAGCTTTCCGTTAATTCTTTTGTAACACTCGCTCATATTGATCACGCATATAAAAATCTTTTAGATAAAAAACGTTTTAATTCGATCGACATTAATATCTCTGATTACAACATGGGTAAACATATTGAGTTCAAATTTACTGGAAACTGGATACTTAAAAAATTTATTTTTAGAGGCATTATTTTCGGAAAACAGTTATACACAAATTTATATACCCAACAACCTGGAGACTTATTTGATATCACAGTACACGAAAAATCTTTACAGACCATAAAAAAATATCTACACGATCAAGGCTACCTGGCCTGCAAACTAACCGATGAGCTACTCTACTCAAAAAGAAACAAAACTATAACCGTCAAATTATACGCCAAACAAAAACGTCGATTTACTATAAAAAAAGTTGATTTTAACGTCATGGATAATAATCCTGAAAAAGTAGCCAATATTACAAGCATTAAACAAGAATTATACAAAAATTTTCACAAAATTATCGTCCCAAGCTTATACGATAAAAATCAAATAGAAAAACTCGCGCGCAAAATACAACGTTTCTTAAAAGACAAAGGGTTTCTGCATAGTCACATATCTATGGACAGAACAAGTAATAACAAAAAATTTACAGTCTTTATTACATTTAATATTACACTGGGAAAACAAAAGAATTTACATTTTATTGGTAACAATCTCTTTACAGAACAATATATAAAAGAAACCATTATCGGGATTGAACAACCAGATTGGCTCTTTTCCCCCGATATTATCACCGAACAACTTTTATATGAATACTATAAAAAAGGCTACTGGGATACAGAAATATCACACAAAAAGCTCGACAACCAAATACTCTCTTTTATAATTAATGAAAAAAAACCAGTACTAGTTGAAAAAATAACTGTCTGCGATGTCGCCCATCCAAAAACCCAAGAGCCTGCTTTCTTTTGGAAAAATCTACTTAAAAACAAAATTCTAGATCAAACAATTTTAGACAAAAGCATCGAAGAACTCAAAAACTTTTATTTCTCAAATGGCTTCTGGAATTTTACGATTCTTGAAAAGAAAATAACAAAAAATAAACACAACGAAAAATACACTATAAAAATACTTATCAAAAAAGGGCAACAACACTTTTGGGGCGGATTCTCTATAAAAAAACACCATAACTTAGAAAAACATGAATTCTTCCAAAAATATGTTACAGAAAATACAGATTATTTGATTCCATTTAACATGAACTGGTTGCGACAACAAAAAATTTATTTACTCAATTATTTCCAAAAATTAGGCTACTGGTACATAAAAGTAAAGCCTCACATTCACCTCTATCCTGTAGAAGCTGAACAATTACAAAAAATAAAATATAAGCATGCAACAAAAGTTTTTGTAAACTGGAATATTATTCTTGGGCCACGGGTAAAATTTGGCAAACTTGTTGTACGCGGAAACTCAAAGCTCCCATTCAAACGCATTATCAAAGAAGTAAAATTTAAAGAAGGCGATTTATGGAGCAAAGAAAAATTAGAACTCACCAGAAAAAAACTAAAACGTCTGGGCGTATTTAAGCAAATTCAAATACACCCATATCAAATCACAGAAAATAAAAGTAAAAAACCGGTAATTCTTAACCTGGTTGACGATGACCAGCTAGAACTAAGACTGCGCGCCGGGTACTTTTTAACCAACAAAAACTTTTTATTCAAACGCCAATCGACGCCAAAAATCGGTGCTGGCTTGACCATGAAAAATCTAACTAACAGAGCAGACAACCTCGACTTTGACACATTTTTTACACGCTTTGAACGAAAATGCGAAACAACCTACCAACAGCCATCAATTCTTGGGTCATCACACACTGCAAAGTTCAGTGGTTACGCAAATAAATACATACACCCGGTACAAATAGGCTCAAGCGATTCAGCCTACGAAGCCGAACAAACAGGATTGCTGGCTGGCCTAAGCGATGAATTTAAAGATAACTACTACTGGGGACTTACAGCCGGAAACGAATGGATAAAAACAAGCCGTGTACGCGGCAATCTAAACTTGCATCCATCGCTAATAAACAAAACTATCCCATATTTTTTTGTTGACCCAAGCTTTATTATAGATAAACGTGACGAGACCATAAATACAACAAAAGGCTCCCTAACCTATCTCTCTATAAAAGTGATGGTCCCACATACACGTGGCGTTATCACATCACGCTTTACAGCCGAACAATCAATTTTTTATCCCGTCTATGACAAAATAGTTCTTGCTGCTCGTTTACGCTTTGGGCATCTTTTTAGTCGACACTTTAACCAAGTTCAACCAATCGAACGTTTTTATTTAGGCGGACCATATTCTGTTCGTGGCTACGAAAAAGATTCGCTACCACCACTTGGCCTTAACGTAACTAAAAAAACAGACGAAAATAACAATACAACAGAAACCCACAGTTACACAATTCAAGGTGGCTCATCTATGATGAACGGTAATCTTGAACTGCGCATACCAGTATTCAAAAAGTTTGGTGCTGTTTTATTTCAAGATGTCGGAGTACTCAGCCAATCAAGCTTTGCCGGACTAACCAAAAGCTGGTACCCATCGTCTGGCTTTGGCGTACGTTATCAAACACCTGTCGGCGCAATACGTTTTGATATTGGCTGGAAGTGGAAAAAATTTGTTAAAAACGACTGCCCATATGCCTGGTATCTAACACTTGGCGAAGCTTTCTAAGCCAAACTTTTTCTCAAAAAAATTAAATAAGCATGTATATCAAAAATATACATGCTTATTTAATTTTAAAGCTTAAAACTTATTATACCTAACCAACGAGAACAACTTCAGGACTTACTGGAGTAACTACAGGATCTGTTTGAACAACAGCAGGAGCAGGAAGCTCTGTCGTGACAACCTGACCATCTTGATTAGCGCCAGTAAAATAAGACGACAAACCACTTAATTTAAGCAGATCAAGCAACGCAACGCCATCATCACCCTCTATGGAACTAATAAGCATCTCTCCAAGAATTTCATATAAAAAAGCTGGAACAAACGTTGCAAGGGCATCTTTATATCCCTTTTTCCAGGCATTTTCCAAAGTCTGAGTATTCAACAAGTCTGCTGACACAGTATTTTTATAATAATCTACTGAAAAAGCGATAACACCATCAAGAATAGTATTCACTACCAACTTACAAATACGCCTGTAAATTCTGTTTTCATCGCCTGCAAGGACCATTCCAGCAACTTTTCCTGTTGTCGTATGAGCAACTTCTTTTATAAAAGCTTTTGATACCTGGCGAGCGTATTTGCGCCCCTCTATATTCTTATTACTATCCAATAAACCCCTTAGCTCTTTAACTATAGTTTTAGTTCCATCCGGAGCTATCGTTTCTGTTACAATACGATTGGATTTCATAACCGGCCTAAGAGTAATATTTTTGATTTTTACTAAAAGATCGCCCTCTTCAAGCGCCGCACACAAGACATTATAAATATGCTCGGCAAGCTGCGCCGGAATAACTATCGTTGGAGCTACCGCCTTATCAGTAGTAAAAAAATCTTTGATATCAGACATGGTTGCAACAGCAGCACATACTTTTTTACCAGCGCGCAACCCATTTATAACTTCAGCTTTAGCCGTACCAGAATATCTCGAAACCTCAGCCGTCTGAACTATCCCCCCAAACAACGAAACCGTGACAAAAAATAGACCTATTCTTGACTTCATAACAGGCTCCTTTCCCTTGTTTTAGACCCTTTTAGACCCTAAAAACTTATCTAGTTATAGCGAGCTCTCTACCATTCGTCAAACAAAACGCCTTTGACAGCAATTTTCTAACTGGTACATTTAACAGGTACATAAAAGAGATTAATGAATAAATCCTGAAACAAGTTCAGGATGACAAAACAAACACCTACAAAACCAATTTTTCGATTAGAAATGGGCGATCACTATGAAACTTTCAATCGCATGGATATTTGACCACATAGATGCTAACTGGCAAGACATCGATATTAATACAATTGCTACAAAATTTAACAAAATAACAGCCGAAATAGAAAACGTTCACCATGTATCAGTAAATTTAGATAATTTTTACTTGGCACAAAGAACAACTCAAACAAGTACCACCGTACATGTGCCAGAATTAAAACAAGATGTTACAATATCACAAAGAACAGATCCAACAGAACAGGTTTTAGCCAAAACAAAAAGCAGTGTTTATTTAGTTAAAAAGACAGGAGAAACTTTTACTTGGGCAAGCCTGGCTGATTTTGGACTAGACAAAGCCGGCCTAATTCCAGCCCTAGACGCTGACGCTCAAGACTTAACTGGCGTGTGGCGCACAAAATTTGAAAAAAAAGATATTATCATAGAAGTAGACAATAAATCTATCACTCATCGCCCTGACATGTGGGGACACCGTGGCTTTGCCCGCGAAATAGCAGCTTTCTTAGATTTGCCCCTATTACCTGAGAAGAAATTTTTAGCCAAGCTAACCAGCAAGCAGTTTAATACAAGCTCACAAACGACAGAAACAACGCCATTTATAATAGAAAATAACGCACAAAAACAATGCAAAATATTTAACGGGCTTTATATCCCCTCCATTAAAAATAAACCGTCAGATATTTTTATCATGAGCAGGTTATTAAAAGTTGATGCTCGTCCAATTAATAGTCTTGTGGACCTAACCAATTACGTCATGCTCGACTGGTCCCAACCGGTTCATGCATATGACGCAGAAAAAATTGCTGAAAAAAAGATTATTATAAGAATGGCCAAACAAGACGAAAAATTAATCTTACTTGATAGTAATGAGCTAACGCTCACACCTCAAGACCTGGTTATAGCAGACGAAAAAAAAGCTATTGGACTAGCCGGCATTATGGGCGGACTGCACGATTCTATAAACGCTCAAACAACGTCACTCTTTTTTGAATCAGCAAACTTTGACCCAGGCACCGTGCGCAAGACGGCGCTCAAACATAAAACCAGAAGCGATGCCTCATCTCGATTTGAAAAATCACTTGATCCAAATCAAGCTATTCAAGCCATCATGCGTTTTGTTAACTTAGCCAAACAATATAAACTCAAAATAAAAACAGCTCACGAAATAGTCTCAGTTGGCACTCCAGCCCCACAAGAAACAATAGAAATCGATCATATATTTCTTGAAAACAGATCTGGCATCAAATTAACACCTGGCGAAATAAAAAAATTACTTTCTCCACTCGAATTTGGCGTTACAATAAAATCTAAAAAACCACTAATTTATACAATAACCGTGCCAACGTTCCGGTCGAGCAAAGACGTCAAAATAAAAGAAGACATATTAGAAGAAGTTGTACGCACATACGGCTCTGAGAAAATCGCTCTCGAGCTCCCACGCCGAATTAACGTTCCATCAGACCTATCTCCCGTCATGCGCATGAGAAAAATCAAGCAACTGCTTGCCTATGGCTCGCACATGATAGAGCAACAAAACTACTCTCTGTGCGACGAACAAAATTTAACTGAGCTCGGCATACAAATAGAAGCGCCAATACATATTGTTAATCCCGTCTCAGAAATCTTTTATCGCCTAACCCCATCACTTATACCTGGGTTACTTAAAAATATTAAAGAAAATAGCGCCAATCACGAAAGCATAAACTTTTTTGAATCTGGACGCATCTGGCCCGTACAAAAAAACAGTACAAATCCCGATTGCGCACTAGAACAAAAAAGCATCGCAGGCATATTCTTTGAAAAACGCAAGCCTGTCGATTTTTACGTAGCGAAACAAGAGATCTCACAACTTTTTGGAGCATTGGGTTTTGATAAACATGATATAAACTGGAAAAAAATAACAACTACTGATCCCATCTGGTACATGCCTTTTCAATCAGCTCATCTAACACTTAACGGAAAAACTATTGGATCAGCCGGCAAAATCAACCCAGCACTCCTGGCCAAAATGGGAATGCTCCCAGAAAGTGACGCATTTATTTTTGAACTTAATGGTGATTTCTTACTCCAAGAACCGGTCGAAACAAAAAACTTTAAACCGTTTTCTCGCTTTCAAGAAACATATTTTGATATAAGTGCCCTTGTCCCACTAACATTAACAACAAAAACTCTTGAACAAAATATGCGTGCTACTTCAAACTTAATTAATAACGTACAACTCATAGACTTTTTCGAGAAAGAAGAGTGGCCAGATTCACGGTCTCTAACATTTAGACTCGGAGTCTCACATCCAGAAAAAACGCTTGAACGATACGAAATAGAAGAAATCAGAACTGCCGTAATATCAGCTATTGAGAAAATTGGAGCACAATTACGATCATGAAAAAACTTTTATACGCACTCTTTTTTCTTACCTGTTTCTTGCTCGATCGAATTTCAAAACTTTGCATCTTAAAATATATAACAGAACCAAAACTAATTACCGACTATTTTAATCTTTCAATCGCCTGGAACAAAGGCGTAAGCTGGAGCCTTTTATCGTTTGATTCAATGCTTGGCAAAAGCTTATTGACGGCTTTTATCCTGTGTGTTATCGTCTGTTTTAGTATCTACACGTTAATTCAACTCAAAAATCGTCATAACATCATGTTTGAGGTAATGGTTCTGGCCGGAGCACTATCAAACGTAGTGGACCGTTTTTTATATGGAGCCGTGCTCGACTTCTTAGAATTCCACCTGCAAACTTGGTACTGGCCTACGTTCAATGTAGCTGATATCTTCGTCGTGGTAGGAGTTTTTGGTATAATCTTAAAAAATATGTATGAAATTTATGTTGTTAAAAATTAGAGAACTTTGCTTCAAAACCGCAACCCTTGGCCCACTTGGACATTTTGCACTTGGTGGCCTAATAGCTACCCTATGTTTAACGCCTCTTCTTTATTTAATACAAATTTTATACTGGTTCAATGCAACCCTTTTTTGGATTATCGCTGCCTGCGCTATACTTAGTATCATCTTTACTATTCACTACGCACTTGCCTATCCCACAGATAAAGACTCTTCTGTTCTGGTCCTTGATAGAGCTCTTGGCTTTATTATCGTTTTCTGGAGCATCCCACTTGGATTTAAAATAATATCAGTTGGTTTCTTTTTCTTTACGCTGCTCAACTTTTTACGCCCTTTTATTTTGCACCGCCTCTGGGACATAAATCTAGAAAGATTACCTGGAGCCCTTGGCGTTCTTGCTGGTCCGACACTAACTGGTCTTTTTATTAACCTGTTTTTCCAGCTCGTCTTTTGGATCGCCAAATAACCTAAGGTCAAAACCACCAGACTAAAGAACAAGAAAACGTACTCAAGAGCGCACTCACTACTTACAATAACATTAAAATAATTAATTTTGGTCAAACAACATGCTCCGCTACATACTTCAAATGCTTTACCCATCAACGTGCGCCAGCTGCAAGCAACTGGTTCCAGAAAAGCTTGTATTTTGCCCAGCATGTGTCGCCCAAATTAAACCGGTCGTCTCTCTCTTATTGCCCATTAATAAAACATATACGTTACCAGTACATGCAGCAGCATCGTACGAAGAACCAATACGCACACTCATTTTAAGAAAATTCTCAGAAGACATAAACGCCAACAGACAGCTTGCCAATATTATGCTCGATATAATCCCCTCAAATCACCTAGACGCCGATTTTATAATCCCAATCCCACTACACTGGCGCCGCTACGCCTACAGAGGCTTTAATCAAGCTCACGAAATGGCACGCGTTATAAGCAAAAAAACAAACACCCCAATAATTAATTTACTCGGACGCAAAACACACACACAGTTTCAGTCTCGTTTAACAAAAAAAGAAAAACAGGAAAACGTAAAAAACGTGTTTTCTATTCACTGGAAATACAAATTGCTCAAAATTTTACAAAAAGCACCAAGCTTAGAAAACAAAAAAATTATTATTATCGACGATCTGTGCACTACCGGCGAAACGCTCAAAAACGCCGCACAAATTATTGCGCACTTTAAACCCGCGTCTATTTCAGCTATTGTTGCCTGCAGAAGAATTTAATTTCTATAAATTAAATTGAGAAGATCATGATAAAAAATTCTATACAAAAAAGTTACGCTCACACACTTGTCTTTCTGGGGCTTGATCCTGCCACAGAATTTCATTCAGACAGCATACGTGCCTTTAATAGCAAAAACCCCTTCCCCTTCTGGAATATAGCAATGATTACCGCCCCTTTTACATCAACAGATCTACAAAACTTGAATGCTTATTTTGGACCGACACCATACACAATAACCATATCTGAACAGGACAAAGAAGGGATACAATTACTAGAAGAACATGGGTTCAAAACAATACTATCGTCTCTTGCTATGACCGCAGAACATAGCGCCATTGCCCCTTACACAAAAAACGAACACATTTCTGTTCAAGAAGTAACTGACCAAGCCACTATTTTTAATACGTGGGTCCCACTTGTTACCCAAGCATACGATATAACAGACAGTGAAAAAGAATGCAGTCAATTTATCCAATACCTACAAAAAACAGAACAACACAAAAACATTAAATTTTTTATTGGTTATTGGCAAAATACCCCTGTTGCAACGAGCATGCTGGTTGTTTACCCCGATAGTGCCGCCCTGCAGTTTGTCGGAACCCTCCCCGCGTATCGAAAAAAAGGGATTGGAAAAGCCGTATCGTGCTATACATTACAGACACTTGACGCCAAAAAAATCAAAAAAATATGTCTACTGGCATCGTCCGAGGGCAAGCCCTTGTATGAAAAAATTGGTTTTAACACTAAAGATTCATATAATGATATGTGCTTAATTTCAAAAAAAACCATCGTATAGAACAAATAAACCTATGCATCGACTTAAGCTATCTTCAATCTCAGCTAAAAAGCAGTTTTTCTTAAAAACTCGCGTTATTTATTGATTTTTCCAATTTATCCTTGTAATCTCGAACCTAGACTTCGAAATTACAAGGAGATTTATGGTTAGAAGAGAGCATTATTTACAACAAATTGAACAGAATTTTCGCGTTCATTCAGTTTGTGCCATCTTAGGCCCACGTCAGGTTGGAAAAACAACCCTCGCCCGAACATTTGTTCAAGAAAAAATGGGCGGGATTGCTCGTTTTTTTGACTTGGAAAACCCCTTAGATCTTGCCCGCCTGGATAACCCAATGCTTGCACTTTCATCAGATCCAGAAAAACTTATCGTCATTGATGAGATCCAGATGCGACCAGACCTTTTCCCCATTCTTCGAGTCTTAGTTGATGATCCTTCACATAAGTACAAAATTTTAATATTGGGAAGTGCTTCACGCGACTTAATTAAACAATCATCAGAAACTCTGGCTGGCCGTATTGGGTATATTGAATTGCCACCATTTTCTTTAAATGAAACCAAGAATAGCTCACAACTTTGGTTGAGAGGTGGTTTTCCTCTTTCTTATTTAGCATTAAACGAATCTGATAGCCTTCTTTGGCGACAAAATTATATAAAAACATTTCTTGAACGAGATATTCCTAATCTTGGATTTAATATTCCACCGCTGCAAATGCGTCGTTTTTGGCTTATGTTGGTGCATTATCATGGCCAAACCTTTAATGCAAGCGAGATATCACGGTCTTTAGGCGTTTCTGATCATACCGCGCGTAGCTATCTTGATATCTTAGCCGGAACGTTCATGATTCGAGAGTTGTCCCCATGGTTTGAAAACATTCAAAAAAGACAGGTAAAATCCCCAAAAATTTATTTTAGAGACAGTGGCATTTTACATGCTCTACTTAATATTAAAGATGCAACAGAACTTGATACTCATCCTCGTCTGGGCGCCTTTTGGGAAGGCTTTGCGTTGGAAGAAGTACTGAGAATTTATGATGCAAGCCCTGAGGAATCTTTTTTTTGGGCAACCCACTCTGATGCCGAATTAGACTTATTTATTATTAAACATGGAAAGAGGCTCGGCTTTGAATTCAAGTACGCCGATGTTCCTCGCACCACAAAGTCTATGCAAATTGCCCTGGCAGACCTTAAACTTGACCATCTTACCGTTATATATCCAGGCAAAGTTACTTTTCCGTTAACAGAAAAAATAACAGCCCAAGGACTTGAATCTCTGACGGATCTTCTTGAAAGATAATATGATAAACGAAAAAATAGTATTCGATTTCCTGAACACCAACAATATTAAATACACACTTTACAAGCATCAAGCAGTGTTCACCTCAGACGAAAAACCAATTTTAATAGATAGCGATCTTGACGAGATCCCAGGCATGCAATCCAAAAATCTATTTTTAAAAGACACAAAAAATACTTTTTATCTAGTAAGTATCGACGAACACAAACGAGTCGACCTAAAAGCTTTAAGCACAGAACTAGAATGTGGCCGGTTTTCTTTTGGAAAAGCAGAAAATATGCTCGAGCTTATTAAGCTTGAACCAGGTTCAGTCACGCCATTTGGGCTCATGTTTGATCAAGAAAAAAAAGTTACGTTTGTTTTAGACCAAGATTTCATGACGTCTACATACGTCAACTTTCACCCACTTAAAAACAATATGACAATTGGCTTACGCCCAGAAGACTTTTTAACCTGCATGCAAAAAATAGGACATGAACCAATTATTATAAAGATACCTGTTCGAAATTAAAAACCAATATTCCAGTCTTTATTATCTTTTTCGGGGATCTCAATCTCAGTGCGCACGCCATTGCCCAAAGATATCGATTTGGTTTTGAGATCGAAAGAACCCTGGTGTGCAAAAAATTTTACATTTTTATACGTGCCATAAAAAAGATCTTTAAATTCAATATTATTTTTCGTCGGATCGTAATAAGCATTGCGCCCTAAAATACGATAGTCGCCAAACCTACCAACAACTTGCCCCGGGAAAGTAACTCCCTGTTTTTCACGGTCAACCAAAGAAATATCTGCTTTAAATTGAGCTATCGTGCCTGTTTTGTCCACAACCGTACAAACAGCATCACGACAATCCATTTCGTTAGAAACATGAGAAAAAGAACTTTGTTTAGCCTTCATGAACAATGTATAATCTTTATTTTTTTCGTGGCGCATTTCTTGCAACTTTATACCACGAATAACAATATCCGCATCTTGCTCAATTTTCACACTACTTGCTTGCCCTTCTGAACGAATAAGCTGCGCAGTGTTAGTAGCTATCTTGAGATCTTGATTGCGCTTACTTATCAAGTAACCAAGCGTACTGCAAAGTGCAAGTATGCCTACAAAAATCAAAACTATATTTTTTTTAGATATACGCATTACCGCACAAGCCGATCGATTAGTTCTTGAGAAAAATGCTTTTTTTGAACATACAAAACTAAATCAAGTAATAATCTAAAGACATGCTGGCCACCCTGTTTAGGCAAAACAATATTAGCAATATTTTGATAATAAAAAGGCGCATTACTCGGCGTAGCAAAAATAATCTCTGGAA
Source organism: bacterium (assembly GCA_043822925.1). Taxonomy (GTDB): domain Bacteria; phylum Babelota; class Babeliae; order Babelales; family RVW-14; genus JBDRBF01. The sequence continues at coordinate 44,930 of JBDRBF010000002.1, read as the reverse complement.
CGGCAAGCTTTACACGCGCATCGTAACAATCATCACCAAAAAACAAAATATTTTGCATATTTATATTACGAGATTCGCAAATAGTTTTAAGAGCGACTACTTTATCTTTTTTGCCACCTAAATTTAAATCTTCCGGAATTCCAAGCTTCTGAGCACGCATATTACTGGAACTATGTGCTTTGCCGCTCATAAAGCCGACAAGAAGTCCCGCTTTTAATGCTTGTTCAATTGCAAAGCCATCTTGTATAGAAAACCGACGAGAAAACTCCTGATCACAAGTATAATCGATATTGGCATCAGTCAAACAACCATCAACATCTGTTATAATAAGCGTAATATTTTCAAGGTTGCTCACCAAATCTTGATTTGCCAAAATTTGCTTAAACCAAATAAGTTCCAAATTAGTATTTGCCAACATACTCAAGCCCCTTTTATCTTAAACTCTTGTATTAATACGCATTAATAAGCCAAAATGCATCCAGAGTCAGAGTAAAAAGTTTAAATTTTTACCAAGAAATAACAATAAATATGAATAAACAAAGTGTTTTTTATCAAATTACCCAATTAAACAGGCTTTTATGGCTCGTTTTCACGCTTACTTTGGCCCCAAATTTTACGCTAAAAGCCATCGATCTGGACACAATAACACTCACCAACGCAGTCACACGAGGAATAACTATTACAACCAGTAACAAACCAAGCTCTCCCATCATTAAAACAATACGCGACGGAGCATCTACCATTAATAAAGGCCTCACGCTATACAAAAACCAAATAAATCACAAAAACAACAAATCACAAAAATATCTTCTTATCTGGATGGCCATCGATGCTCTTAATTTTATCTCAAATTTTATTCCGGAGCCAATACTCAATAAACTCGCCGAACTTCTTTTTCCCACACAAGAAGACACATTACCAGATGCCCAAGAAAAACTAAAAAAAACAATTTTATCTATTCTTGATACAACAGCCAAAGCCCAAATAATTACAACGACAGCTCTATCTATAACAACAAATATTCCAGAAGAATTAGATTGCCTATTTAAAGCACTTGATGGAATTACCAGATCAGCTCAAGAAATAGTATGCGCTAAAAATGACACTCTCAAGCAGTATTACACAGCTCTTCTTATCGCCCACACAAGCCTACTTATTTTTGATATAACATACAAATAACGGAGAACCCTTCGACAAGCTCAGGGTGAGCGTTTTTTAATATATAAATCTTATTTCTTAACAGCCCCATAAACTCAAAAAAAAGAGGCCCGATGTGGGCCCTAAATTAAACAGACAATATATTAAGAACAGGATGGATCCCGGATCTCTACTACGCCCAAGTGGCTCCGAATGGCAGGCAAGTCCAGGATGACAAGTCAGCGTTAAACTTTGCGTAAAGCTTCAAGCGCATCGTGATACGTTTCAATCGCATTGTGCAACTGATAATTCTCAAGCTGTGGCGCATTAAGCTTATTTTTTATAGCTATGCACTTCATGCCAGCAGCATTTGCAGCCTGAAATCCATACACAGAATCTTCAAAAACAACACATTCAGCAGGATTTACATTCAACATTTTTGCCGCATGTAAAAATAATGCAGGATCTGGCTTAAACTTATTATTCACATGAATAGGAGAATAAATATTCTCACCAAAAAACGAATCTAAACTCATAACCTTAACAATTCCCTTAAGATTATCATGATGAGCGTTCGTCGCAATACTACTTGGAATAGCATAAGAACTAATCTGCTTATGAAATTCTTCAAATCCCTCAATAAATTCACATCGCTCTTCAAATAACTTATTTGACAACTTAATGTGCAAATCAAGAATTTCTTCTTCTGTCTGCGGCAATTTAAACACGTCTTTCATCAATGTTGCTGCCTTGAGCAACGAAGACCCGCTCAAAGAATCTAATAAAACTTCGGATTCTTGAGACAACGTAGCAATACCACAATGCGTCAGTACTTCGCGAGACACTTGGTTCCAAATGTGCTCCGTCTTAAGAATGGTCCCGTCCATATCGAAAATTATCGCTTTGACGTTCCCTTTTATAATATCCATGATTTTCCCCCTTCCATAATTATGTTTCCAATGGGCATCAAAACCCCCGCACCACTCGTTATTTTGTATACATAAGATACATCATTGCTGATAACGAAGTATACGATTTTGAAACTTATGGGGAAATTGGTTCTGAGATATGCCACAACATTTGTGGCAAACTGACGATTTATTATTTTATTCATATATTTAAATAATATAGCAAAAACCAATTAAACTCAAATGGAGCCCCAAAATATGGCCTAAAAGCTCAAAAAGCTTCTTTTTTTGGTAATTCCTATAGTTGAAACCATAGGCTTGCAAGACCTTAAAGCAATTAGTCTTCACTGAAACTTCGACGTGACAGGTCGCCTGAAACGCTCTTGCCAGCCCAAAGTTCTTGTCACATACAAGCCTTAGCTCAGACGAATTAACACGAGGTAAAACATTGCAAGAAACCGTAGTTCATGTAGTATAAAGCAATCGTAAAAAACGCTCTTGAGCACACCCAAGAAAAACCTAAGCTCACATAGCTTGAAACCATAAAGGCTTTTTATGCAACATCTTGCAATAATCCCAGATGGCAACCGCCGATGGGCTTTAAAAAACAAACTCCAAACATTTTTAGGACACAAAGCTGGCCTGGAAGCAATACGCGCATCAATCAAATTTAGCATCAAAAACAATATTAAACATCTCTCTTTTTACATCTTTTCTCTCGAAAACTTTACACGAGAAGAACAAGAAAAAAGATATCTATTTGAAGAGCTCTTTTCAAAACAATTAACCAAAGAACTCCCAAGCTTAATCAAAGAAAATATACGCGTTCGCTTTATCGGCGATAGAAGCATATTTCCAGAGGTTGTAAACATCACCGTTAAAAACGCTGAAGAAGCAACAAAAGATTGTACGCAGCTAAATCTCAATTTATTATTTTGTTACGGTGGACAACAAGAAATCGTTCACGCCACAAAAAAACTCGCACAACAAGTAAAAGATGGCACACTAAACATCTCAGAAATTACAACAGATCTATTTGCAAAATCTCTTTGGACAGCAGACATTCCAGCCCCAGATCTTATTATACGCACCAGTGGGCTCACCCGAATAAGTAACTTTTTATTATATCAAGCAGCCTACAGCGAATTTTTATTTCTTGAAGAACTCTGGCCAGACGTCACTGAAGATATCTTAAAAAAATGTTTAGAAAAATTTACGACAATACAGAGAAACTTTGGTAAGTAATTTTTTTAACGGGAATAGCTAAATGTCTGAACAAAAAATAACAATACTTGGCGCAGGCGCTTGGGGAACAGCTATCGCGACGCTCCTGGCCCACAACGACCACCATGTAACCCTATGGTGCCATGAACCAGAAATTACCTACGAAATAACCAAGCAACACACAAACAGCCAGTATTTACCTGATATTACGCTGAGCCCAAAAATTAACGCAACAACAAATCTCGAAGAAGCCATAACCGGCGCAAGCTTAATTTTCGAAGCTATTCCCGTCAAATTTTTACGCCAAATTATTGAACAAGTTTTAGCAACCGACCCTACATGTCGTCATCCCAGACTGGCCTGCCCTTCATGCTTCGATAAACTCAGCATGAGCACTCACCCTGCCGTGCCCGGCGAAGCTTCACGCGAAGCCTGGGAGCCTGTCGAAGGGCGCGCCCCATCCTGGGTAATCCTGAGTAAGGGCATCGAACAAAAAACACGCTTACTCCCATCCCAAATAATTCAAGACGTATTAAAAGCACCAATAAATTATGCCGTACTTGGTGGCCCAAGTTTCGCCAAAGAACTGGCCGACAGACAATTTACAACAGCAACTATCGCAAGCACAAATTCTAAACTTATTACCCAATTAGATACGCTTCTTAATAATAATTATTTTAAGACGTTCCCGTCACAAGACCCAATAGGCACACAAATATGTGGCGCCATCAAAAATGTTTTTGCGCTAATTATAGGCATCGCCTACGGATCTGGACATAAAGAAAATACCGCTTCTTATTTAATAACTCAGGGCCTGCGTGAAATTGCTTACTTGATCAAACATCTCGGTGGCGACCCGCAAACAGCCTACGGGCTATCAGGCTTGGGCGATTTAATTTTAAGCTGCACTGGGACTCTCGGCAAAAACCTCAAAGCTGGACGCTTGCTCGCCCAAGACCGATCTATAGAAAATTTATCGCTCAATTTTAAGACGCTTCCCGAAGGGCTTAATACCCTGCTCTCTCTGCGCGAACTAATTGAACGCGACAACCTACACATGCCCCTATGCCATGCAGCCTATAAATTTATATTTCAGAACGAACCATTTTCTATTTTTTTAGATCAAAAACAACGCTAAACCGATCATTTTATTGCTATATACCAATTTCTTGCTATAACTAAACAACGCAAAATATGCTTTATTTTACATGCTTTTTCACTAATTTATTATACTTAAATTCAGGATATGACTATGAACAAAAAACTATTATATTTCACGCTTTTATTCGTACCACTAGCAACACTATGCTTTGAAGCACAAGCCATGCAAAAATATTACCACTTACGAGCTCAGACAAACAAAAGAACCTTATTCACAAGCTCAAACCCACTTCTCTCACAAAAAAACCCAACGTTTTATAAAATAAACGAACTTGAAAAAGATTTTGCAAACTTAACGCTCAATGAACCTCTTTGCGAAAACCTCGAGTTTTCAGTAAAAAACAAAATTTACCAATTAATCAAAACAGAAATACCTGAACAAGAATCTCAATCAAAAAAAACTAACCATCTCAAATTTGTTTATAACGACCCTGAACTTTTCAAAAATACATGGGAACTTGAAAACGTGGCATTTAAAAGAACAGGGCAAGATGCGTGGACAAAAGAGAAATGGATAAAAGACCACGAAAACCTTATTAAATCACTCGAAAAGAATGATTTAAAATTTTATTTTCATGCAATAGTAGATGATAATAATACAATCATTTCATGTCGATACGGAAAGTTCAAAAGCGAGTGGTTTTGTCATACCACACTAACACACCCTCTTTTTGCGCATAAAGATCTTGCTTGGCAAATAATGTTATCTATTTTTGACCGTTATCCTATGGAAAAATCAATTCAAGGCATAGCCATTTCCCAAGCCGGAGAAAAATTTTATCTAAAACACGGTTTTGTAAAAATTGGCGAAACATTAGAGGTAGAAAAATACTTAGCAGATGGAAAGATGTATCCTGTTTACGAATTAACAAGAGAAAATGCAGAAAAACTAGTAAAAGAAAAAAAAGCACGTAAAAAAGAAAAACTCAGTGAAATTTAATTGCGCAATATAGCCCAATATAAAGGAGAAAACGTGAGCAATAATAACAATACCTGCGATGTTTTTATCACTAAAAAAAACGAAAAGCTCTTGATCTCTTATAACAATCTTGAAGATTTTAAAAACACCTATATCGCCTATAATTTGTCTTTTGAAAAAGAAAAAACACAACAAGACTGGATCGACTACTTCCCAAAAGTTCTCGAATCACTCGAGAAACGTGATCTCAACTATTATTTTCACGCAATAAAAGACGAACAAAATAACGTAATATCTTTTATTTTAGGCAACTTTTATGAAGACAGACCCGGCGAATTATATGTCGATTATCTAGGCACAGTGCCTGAATATAAAGGCCAACGTCTGGCTTGGCGGCTCATGCTCTCTCTTTTTGACTATTACCCACACCTACACACCATAGAAGTAGACACGCTAGAATCAGCAGACGGGTTTTACAGGAAACACGGGCTCACCAAAATCGGAGAAAAAGACGCCCTTCACCCAATAATATCCCCCGAACCTATTCATCTTGCTATCTACCAACTCTATCGACGTGATGTTACTAACGAATTAAAAAAAATAGAAGAAACTCGCAAAAAAGCCTCATGTTAAAACACGAGGTTCTTCTCACGTCGAAGCTTCCAGTCAAGACGGATATGGCTTTAACCATAGAGATTTCTATGTTTTTTTAAAAACAATTACACAAAAATTTTTTCTTGCTAGATTAAATTATAGAAAATATTCAATGTGAATTGGAGAAAAGAGTAAACAACATTACTTAACCTGATCGGGGCAAGAATGCGTAAAATATTATTTATTTTAACCCTATTTTGTCTTTTTGGTGTACATAAAATTTCTGGCATAGAAAAAAAAATAGAAACCTTTAAACAAAGCCTGACTACACTTAAGCAAAAATTAGTCGCACTCAGCGGCTCATTAAATAATGCAAAACAAAAACTCGCAAAACCTAATAAACCAGATAAACCTAAAGACCCAAAACCTGTCAACCCAATTCTTCCTGAACCTAAACCTGAACCCAACGTAGATATCGCAGTAGAAACAGACGAAGAACGAAAAGCACGAGAAGAACAAGAAAAAATAGAACAAGAAGAAGCCCGAAAAGAAATCGAAAAAAGCGAGGAACAGGAAAAAAAGCTAGAAGAGAAGAGAACACAATGGAAAACAGAACTGGAAAAAGAACGCCTCACCCGTAAAACCTGCGAACTATGCAAGAAAGAAAAAGATGCAAGTAAGTTCCCAGAATTACTATGTGGCTGCAACGCCCCTAAGAATAAAAAGTTTTATTGCAAGAATGAATACAATAAAGTTCAAGGACCCATTTGGGCAACCATTGATGGTAATAACTGGACATTATTAAAATGCGTTGGATGCAGCAGACTTATTAGAGATACTGATTTTGACAAAATAGTAACTAATGGAATCACAGGAGGATATCCAAACATAAATCAATGGGGGGAGGTATTTATATCTGGGGGAACAGACAAGACAAAAAAAGACAGAATAGAATTACTCAATAAGGATGTTCTCAAACCAGAAATGAAAAAATGCAACATCTGCCTCGAAGAAAAACCACTTTCTGAATTCCCCGAATTAAAATGTGGCTGCAATAAACCTGGTCAAGAGACCATGTACTGCCTTGATGAATTCAATAGCGCATGGGGTTGCCCTATTCAAAGGATCCTTGACCTCGATGAAGGAACAGAATTGACCTGTTTTGACCCCAAACACCGCAACTTCCTCATCTCTGATAGTGATGAAGAGTTAGAAAAAATAGTAACCGATGGAAGAGTTGGAGGATTTGACTTAGGGGAAGGAAAAATAGGAGGGGGGAGACTCATGGAGAAAAAAGAAAGAATAAATAGGCTTAAATTTCTAGCAAAAAGATCCAAAGCCAAAAAAAATAATACTGACGAAAATTATAGAGAATGCTCACTTTGCAACGAATATTACCGCTTAGGAAATGGACAAAGCTTCCACGAAATTAATCCTATGATTGAAATCAACTGCTTCGGGCAAAACGAACAGGGTCACCCTTGCTTGAACAAATATCATCCAGCGTGTAAAAAATTCCATAAAGAAAACGAATGCCAAATAAAAAAAGATCCAAACGAAATAAAAAAAGAAGCCCAAGAAAAAGAAAGGAATGAGCAATCTCTCTTTTTAAACACACAAAACTGTCCAAAATGTGGACAATCTGGTGGTAGAGGGGGAGCTTGCCAAATGATCAACCCATGTGGACATCCAAAATTCTGCTTTGGATGCCGACACACCGATGCCCCCGGCCAAGCAAAGTTGGATCACAGAATAAGAGAACATCATACATGGGCTTGTCGCAACGGATATATTTATTCATCCGAAGCAAATCAACCTCAAAATAACACAACTTTCATAATTCGTTTTGGCAAAGAAGTCAACCTAGATTTCACCTTTTTCACCAAATACATGGCCGAAAACGATACCAGACCAATCAAATATCCCAAACCGGGAAATAAGCCTGACGAATATATTTACGAATACTCAAAACAACTTAAAGAAAAACTTATAGTATCGGATCCTCAAGTAACTATAACAACAGAAATAAAAAAGTTTTACGCAGGAGAAAACAAACAAACAAGGCAAGACGTTTTTGTTGATGTTCCAGAACTCAAAATTACAACAAAATCCAAAACAGAACTCCAAGAAATACTTGATGTAATAAATAAAGAATTCAATCTTGGCGTATTTAACGTGCCACCCTATACCAAAAATTTAGAATGGTATCAAGTTTTATACGAACCAGATGAATGGAACAAAGAATACAACGAATATAATTATAGATTTGAAGTAAAGTATAATGTGGAAGAGAACAATACTCAAATTAAAGGCGGCAATTATTACAATAAAGAATGGGAAGATCGATTTAAATAAAATAATAGTCTCAATTATTTAAACAAAGAACTCAGCTCAATATTATTATCCCGCAAATAATCAGTGAATTTAAAGAAGATTGACCAACCCTGGTTGGTCAGCTTCTTTTTTTTAGCTTCTGTAAGCTCAGACATAATAACTTTTCTCACATGAAATTGCTGACAAAATGCATACGCACCCTCAAAACTGCGAAAGCCCGGACGCATAAGTATAAGTTCAGCAAAAACAGTAGAACCATATTTTTTCGTTATAAACTGCTTGAGTTCAAACTCGACCACTTTTTCCGGCGAGCGTTTAGAATTAAAAAAACCGTTATCTATAAACGTAAGCGTTTTGTCTGAATTTATTTTAATCACAAAATCTTCGTGATTAAAATCGTGCGTATAACTTTTTACTTTTTGCACCTGAATGTACGAAAGCACAACCGTGCTCAAAACAAGAATAATAAACATGCCCAAAATACGCTTATATATCGTATTTACTCTTCTTGAACACAAAAACAGAATAGTAATAAGTGGGATAGAAAGAAGCACCCAAAGCCCCGGGTGCGCATACTCAACAAGCCAAGACTTTTGGCCGATATCCAAAATTCTGTCCCAAAAAGATATCACATGCTCATAACAGGTTACTAAAAAACTGTTGGGGATACACAGAAGCTCTGTATAAAAGATAAGCGAGCTCAGGATAATAACCAGCGCAAATATCGGCGTAAAAATAAAATTACCGACAAGAGACATCACGGACATCGACAGGCCCCAGTGTATTAATATAGGCAACGCGATTATCGTGATTATTAACTGCATCTGAACAAATTGTAGAAGATAATTTTTAATTCTGGTCATAGCCTATTGCCTATGGGCATATAAAACAGCCTAATTCTTTATAGTAAAACATCCTGAATTTCTATCGTCCTATTCTCATTATTTATCATAAATGTCGTCATCCCAGACTTGATCTGGGATCCAGAGCTTGCCCGGCGTAGCCTTGGCGAAGCCTGGGTCATTATTCCTCATCATCAGGACCAAAAATCTTTTCGTACAAGTTTTCCCACGTCGGATTATTCTCTTCAATCAAATCGATTTTCCACTTCCGATTCCAACTTTTAAGTCGTTTCTCTCTGGATATCGCACTAATGGCAGAATCAGACTGCTCAACATGCACTAACATTTTTAAATCATATTTTTTAGTAAACCCATCAACCAACCCAAGCCTATGCTCTCGCATTCGACATTTTAAATTATTAGTAACCCCTACATACAATGTACCACGTGGTTTATTCGTAAGAATGTAAACAACGTATATTTTCATTACTGATACCCCTATTTTTTAGTTTTATATGGACTTGGATCCCAGATCAAGTCTGGGATGACGACAGAATAGAGCAGGGGAAAAATAGGTAGGAAGGAAATAGGACTTGGATCCCAGATCGAGACCCAGGCTTCGCACAAGGCTACGCCGGGCACGGTCAGGATGACGACAGAATAAAAAAAACATAAGAAAAAATAATGCATAACCATATTACGGGCGAGGAAAGTGTAAGAACAAATTTTTCCAGAACAACTCAGAACTGCCAGACTGCGGCGGTTTGCGCATATGATGCGTGATAACTTCTATCGCTTTTTGAGCCTGTACGTATTGGGTCGTTTGCTGCGCGTCTTGAACAAGTTCAGAATTATTCACATATTCTGTTACTTTATGCGCAAAGTGCGCGAGTAAAGAATCAGCCAGCAGCATGCTATCTGTATCAGATAACCTATTGGCACGCAGCGCTTGAGTAAAACCATACGAGTCAGACATTTTGTAAGAATACATAAAATATTCGAGTACCGGATGCTCAAGCGTACTATCGCACTGGCCCGGCAATCTAATCACAAAACAACGAGAAAATATAGTCTTAAGAATTGCTTGCTGGTTAGTCGTCGTCAAAATAAAATTATACCCGGCTGGTGGTTCTTCAAGCACTTTTAATAATTTGTTAGCAACAATCGTCGATAAAGTCTCTGCTTTTTCCAGCACAAAGAAAAACTGTGCGCCTGGGTCCAACGAAAATCTAACTTTTTCAAATATAATATCGATATCTTCGATTTTATAATCTTGGGCTGGGCAGATCCAAACTAATGCATGATATTGATGTGCTTTAATTTTTCTGCACGTCGCACAAAAACAGGATGCTTTATTTTTACTATTATGTGAACTTGGATCCCAGATTCCAGCCGTCGCTCCTGTGGAGCTATGGCGGACAGGCAAGTCTGGGATGACAACAGAATAATTTGGGCAGAGAGATTTTTGAATGAACGATTCTGTGTAGTCTTGTAACGACGTTCCTGGACCGACAATTAAGTATGTAGAAACGCCAGAACACATCATGCATATCTCCAAAATCAAATGATCATTGTAAACAAAGAGCGTAGCAGCGCTACGCGTTCCCGTTCTTTAGCCTGGCGGTTTTTAACCCCAGGTGGGATGACAAGCTAACGCCGAATCAAGCACCGCTTGTTTATTTTGATTACCGTCAATAAAAGCAACGTCTGTACGCCCCGCATACATAGTCTCATAGCCCTGAGAGACTCGTTGCCAGAAATCTTTCTGTTCTTTCTCAAACGTTGTCAAAACTTTACCACGATCAGCAAAACGCTTGCATGCAACGTCTATATCAACACGTACATATAAAATAATATCGGGGTTAATATTGAGCGTGGCCCACTGGTTAACACGCTCGATCATATCTTTATCAACACCACGTCCATAACTCTGATACGCAAGCGAAGAATCTGGCCCGCGGTCAGAAATTACAATCGCGCCTCGTTCAAGAGCTGGTTTAATAATTGTTTCATAATGATGTGCACGATCGGCAGCAAACAATAAAAATTCTGTTTTGCCAGAAATCGGCACCGGTTGTTTTTGTAACATAGCACGCAAATGCTTACCCAAATCTGAACCTCCCGGTTCTTTGGTCAGAAGAACTTCACGATTTTGTGCTTTTAGTTTTTGTGCAATTGCTTGCGCAAGAACTGACTTGCCAGAACCATCAATGCCTTCTATCATTACAAAAAAACCTGCCATTTTTATGCCCCTAATTGGGATACTTTTGTAGCTGCTGGTGTAATTGTTTGTTCAAATTGTGTAATCGCTGAGCAAATATAAGTAATTTCTTGTTCATTTAATTCTGGCCAAATAGGCAACGCCAAAATAGTTTTTGGTAAATGTGCAGATACCGGACATGCATTTACTAAATCTTTGTGTGTATTTAAAAAGTCTATTTCAGTAAGTGCTTGTGGGTAATAAAAATTATAACCAATACCATAATTATCTAAATGCGCTATAAAAGCTTGTCTGGTTTGATTATCAGCAAACGTTACACAATATTGATGATACACATGCTTGCCGGTAATTTCTTTTGGAGTAATTACACCTGTAAACTTTGAAAATGCTTGTTCATATTTTTGTGCAATATCATGACGCGCTTGATTTATAGTATCAAGATCACCAAGCTTAATAGTTAAAAACGCAGCCTGCATTGCATCAAGACGGCTATTAATTCCCAGGCTTTCATAATTATAATGGCTCTTTCGACCATGATTTTTAAGCTGACGAACAGTAGCAGCAAGCTCAGCATCTCTACTGACTACACAGCCACCATCACCAAATGCACCAAGATTTTTTGTTGGATAGAACGAATAAACACCAATGTGTCCAAATGTTCCGGCTTGTTTACCATTAAGTTGTGCTCCAATTGCTTGGCACGCATCTTCTATAATCCACAAATGCCATTCGTTTGCAATTTCAACAATCTCGTCATAGTTTGCACATTGACCATATAAATCAACAACAATTATGCCTTCAACAGGTAACCCAGTTACTTTATGCACAGCTTTGCCGTTTTTAAGTATTGCATTTTCTTGCAACCAGCTCCGTATTTTTTTTGGATCTATATTATATGTTGTTGGATCTATATCGATAAATACTGGATGCCCACCGTGTGATGCAATTTCACTTGCTGATGCAATAAAAGAAAACGCAGTCGTCAAAACAAGAGAATCTTTTTTGCAGCCCAACGCTTTAAGCGCAAGCCACAAACCATCGGTTCCAGAATTACAAGCAACAACGTTTTGCGCATCAAGCCCAAGATACTCACCCAATTTAGCTTCAAATTCTTCTACGAATTTTCCGCCAATAAAACTTTGCTTACGGAAAATTTCAGCAACCACATCAAGACATGGCTTTTCAATTTTTTGAATATGACGTTCAAGTGAAAAAAAAGGAATAATGCTCTTTTTCATATAATCTTTTCGTTGGTTAAAAAAAACTCTTTACTTTTGATTGATGAAAATTCTACCCTGTCCAAGTATCTTTATTCTAAAAAGTTTAGATGTTTTATAAAGTTTGTCTAAAAAAAGATCTGGATTTTGCTGGTCATTACAGGCTGTAAGTTTGATCTTGACATTTAAACAACAAATGGACATGTTAAACATGATATATAGAATCTAGAAAAAATCCTGCGATGAGCTCCCAGCCGAGCCTAAAGCTTAGGCGGACAAAGAAAATAAACGCAAAAGAGAGTAAAGACCGAGAAAACCAACCAAAAAAAGGAGAGTTTTCCATGGAAAGTATCTTAAACGTCTTCAAGCCACAAAAAACCACAAAAAAATTTGATCTGTACGTATTAATTATTTAATCAAATCCAACGAAAAAAAAATTAAAAAATTTTTCGTAATCTAAGAAAGGAGGCCGTTGGTCGAGAAATTAACCAAAGTGCTAACAAAAACGAACCATATTGTATGGTGGACTCAGTTTTATCCTGAAAGGGGAGAAGCTATGATATCAAAACAGTTCAGAAAACTGCTTCTTTTGGCAGCAGTCTTCGGGCTTGCTTCATTCAACGCACAAGCATTTGAATGGAAGCCCGTTGGATCAGAAGTCACAACAGTAGACGGCATAGATTATGCCAACACATCGAGCGACATTGCTACCTATGCACAAAGCGACTATATCTATAACACCACAGAAGGTGTTTTAAGAGACTATTCAAAAATCAATATAGCCTCAAGCTTTAACGTCGTTTCAAAAACATTAAACGACAGTAAAGCAATCTTCACCAAAGCAAAACCTAAAACATCTGCAAAACGTGGTAAAAAAGTCATCATTGAATCTAACACAGAATTTGCAGCTACTACTATAGACAACACGTTAAACATTTACGGTGTTTTGTATCCTGACCATGACGAAGAAAGTACACCTGTACTTGATGGTGATGGCCATACAATATCTTGCCCCCTCAAGATTGATGGTGATGTAACGCTGGAAGCAATAGACGCAAATATGACGATTAACGTCGTGGCCGATATTGACAATCCAACAACGTACATCATGCCTTATGTAAATCCATATCCAGCAAATCCAGATTTAGACGGCTGGGGACATGCTCAAGTTCACTTTAACGTTGCAGAAGGTAAAAATATTACCGTCAACGTTAATAACTCACTTGAGTTCTCTGGCATCAACCCAGGCTTAACAACACGTAGCAAAACTATACATGGAACAAAAATTCTTAATCCTTCAAGAGCTCCACTGCCAGCAATTGATATGATCTTAACCTTCGCAGGTAAAGGTCAAACAATTTTCAAAATGGCAAGCGGCGTCGCAATCAAATTCTTAGGCGAGATCGATGGAACAAGCTATGTTGACATGACAGATGGAGACTCATTTACAGGCGTAGGTAACTCTATGGCCGGTACAAAAGTCTTCATAACCATGGAACAAACAGAAGCTGACGTAACCAACGGTATTAACAAAGTTGTCTTCCAACATGCAACAGGCACAGACCAAAGAAACATCGTTGTCGTTGGTAACAACTCAATAATCACCTATGTATCAAATGACGATACCGGTATCAAGCACCTTCCAAAAACAGAAGACCCTGAATTTGTTCCAGATTTAAACAACTTTGCGTCTTTGGCATTTGATCCTTCAAATACCGGTTCCGGTCGCATGGTTCTCTTTATTCTTGGTGCATATCTTCTTGGCTTCCAAGACGGCTACACCATAGATGACGCAGAATACGAACAAATGACCGCACGTTTCCCATTTAACGATGGAGCAGTCATTGTTCAAGGTCACTATGTTGCAGGTTATACCCCAGCAGAAATTCGCGAATCACTTGATTATTCATATCCAGCTGGTGGACAAGCTTTCTTACGTACAGTCGACGATGTTACATACAATAATACTACAACAAAGCCTTACGTCGTAGACCCAACAACAAGACGCGGTCTCTTGGTTATTAACGATGCACAATCAGTAACCAAACGTGCTTCAGACCCTTATTTGGATTATTTCAATACAACCCCAGGCGAAGAAACAATTGCGCAAAAACGCTCTACAGGTAGAGAACCTTCAGAACTCTACGGTTACAACTGGTGTTATTCAAATCCAGCAAACTATCAAACAATCGTTCGTAACGGATTTGTTCTCGGCGTAAACGGTAAACTTGATATTTACCACAATACCTTCTTTGATTATGTCGCCGGCAGCATAAACCGTACCGATCTTTTGGCTCAAAACGACTTTAACGAAACTGCAGATCTTCCAGAATTAACATCACTTGCAACAATCATGAAAAAGAACCCAGCAGCTTTTGTTGTTGACGGTCTTGATGCAAATCTGTTTGATCGTATTGACCCATCATTATCACTTAGTTCTTTTACCGCAGCAAACCCTGCATTGCTTAATCGTCATGCCCAAGTAGCACTGCGCGGCAACGGTACAGCTCTCTTCCGTTGCTCCGGTTCATCAACATATGGCTACATCTACAACTTCTGGAAAGACTATATACCATATCCTGATGGAGAAATTCCAGGTGAACTTATCTATCCTATGAACCCAATTGATGATCCAGATTTTGATTATCAATTAGGTCTTATGGTTGATGACACAAACTTTGATGGATACCGCCTAAAAGACGGCGACCATACAACCCAAGACGGACAACATGTTGTTGAAGTTGAAGGACTCTTGGATGTAACATCAGTATCAAACACAACAATTATTGATCCAACAACACTTGCCCCTCGTTCTTATGCAACAGATTCAATAGTTGATAAAGCTGGTATTGTAAACATGCCAACTATCTTGCTCGATTATATGGGCAATGAAGTAGCAACCCGTCCACTTACAATTTCAGCTCTACCAGAATACTCATACATGCGTTACAACTCGCCTGCAATGTTCTTTAACAACCATGCATCGTTCTATGATACGAACATTGTCCATAGCGACGTAACAAAAATGATCGACGGAGTTCCAGCAAGCTCATATCCAGCAATGCTTGGTGGCGAACGCATGTACTTTGCAGATAAACGTATCACCTATGATGGAGTAGATCCAGACCGTTACCGCTTCCCAGAAGTAAGACTTTATACATCTATGCTTCAACTTCAAGAATCACTTAACACCTCCGGTATCCGTTTTGTCGTTCGCGACATCACCGGAGCTGTTGCTGTTACGCCTGAAGTAAGTCCAGGTAACCAATCAGTTATTAAATTCTTTGACCATGGCAACACTAACGACACAGACTTCAAGGGCTTTGGTCGCGCACTCATGTTTGGTTCATACAAAAACATGATGGCTGATAATTCAACAAACTGGGTAACTGAAGGTTCATATCTTAATATCTTCAGAAAACATGGCTTCATCCCAGCTGTAGGCATTACCGCCAGCGTAATTGACGTGTCATTACAAAATGGCAACCAATTTCCAACTAATGGCTTTACAGACGAAGAGTACGCAGCCCAACGCGCACATCACCTCATCTTGATGTCCACCATGGAAAAAGGTGCAGCAAACATCGCAATCGGCTGGCCAACAACTTCAGGAGACAGTGCTGAAGGCTATCCATACGAAAATACACTTTATGGCGACAAGTTAATCAAAGAAGTTTTAAGCGAAGATGCAGCAAACCGCTTTGACCTTGACGCTGTTGCAGGGGTAAAACAAGCACGCTTAATCATTGATGGCAAATACATGGTCTTTAGTGGATTTGACAGAAATGGTAACTGCACAGCAACGCCAATTGAACGCATGGATGAAAGCGGTAAAGTGTACGTTAACCATGGTGGAAAAATAACCATCACGGATACAAACACAGCAATCGTTGAAACCATAATCGCTCAAAAAGCATGGAACGACTACAACTACGATGGAACAAATAGAGTTGTAGAATACTCTGGCCGCGTAGACCTTCCAACAGATCAAGTTAAATTCTTGGTCAATGCAGCAGTACAACCATACGGCTTCACACCAGAAATGTTAGCTTACAGATCTGATGAAACAGATGGTTATGTACGCTTAAGCTTTAATAATAACGATACTCGCACAGGTCTGACCGCTAAGTTTGATCAAACAGGCGCAGAAGAAGTTGTTATTAATTGGTTCAACAGAGCAGGCGACAACAGAGAATTTGCTCCAGGTGACCGTCGCTTCTCATTCCCAACAACACGTGCCACCCAAAACATAACAGCTCCTATCGCAAAACCAACATCACTTCTGTACATCGGTTCCGGTGATGATATTGCGCAAATGCGCGTTGCTGGTGCAACACAATCCAACAAGTTCCAACTTGATATTTCAGGCGATGAAATATTACCAGCACCAGGACACGTACGTGAATTTACTTCAGCATCCAGACAAGTCGATATGCCAACTGATCACTTTGTTGGTGAAGGCGATAACGCAGTATTGTTCCTTGAATACGGCGGACGTATTGGCCTTGGTAGCCGTGATTGGGACTCACACTCAGGTGGTAACTCTTGGACAATCTTGGGTCAAGACCATGTCCAAATAGTTCCGCTTGGTGATGGAACCATAGACTTGAATTCTGATATAATAATCGCAGATAAGAACGCTATTGTCTGTTCAACAATGTTCAGCGCTGATACAAAAGCAAACAGAATCACGTTCCGCTCAGATATGCCACACAAAATCGTTATCCCAGCAGGCGGCGAACTTGATTTATCAAGCTTTGGTCAAGCAACAAACAGACAAGAAATTGCATTCGGTGGCAAGGTCAGCCTTGTTATTGAAGCAGGCGCAACAATCAGATTCCCAGCTGCATCAAGCGTAGTTGGCGGCGTCGTTCTTTACTTCAATGACGAATCTGAATTAATATTCCAAGAAGGCAGCGAAGCTCAAACAGTAACTCAAGCTTTCGAGACAGCAGCCAAAGCAGACGTAGAACGTATCAAGATCGTTGGTAAAGGCCAAATTTGGACAAACAAAGATGCCCAAATTATGGTTAATGGCAACGTACTTGTTGGCGTACAGTCTGATACACAAACACCAATAACAGATGTTACCATCAGCTTACAACGTGAATCAGCATTTAACATCGGTACACCTACAGTATCTGGCGGTGCATTCCAAGTTGGTAACCCAGTAGAAATCACAGATGCTGCAGTTAACTTCAGCCTTATCCTTGGCGATATCAACAGCAAGTTCCACATCGACCGTCTTGGCTTTTTTGGCCTTGGCGCAGGAGTTATCGACAAGTTCAACAAGATCAACGGCGCAGCAACAGCAGCCGGCACAGTAAACGTTTCTGGTAACCCAGTAGTTGATGCAGATGGTAAAGCAGTTCTTGGTGAAGATGGCTTGCCAATGTTCACCGGAGTAGATGCTCCAGTAACAGCAGCTAAGAGCCCTTGGACAATCCAAGCACTTTATAACGTTGGTCAAATAACGCTTGATCTTAAGAGTGGCCAATTTGAACACAACAACATTGCAGATGGTTCAAGCGCTAACGGTTCTTTAATGGCAGTTGGACCTTCATCACGTAACGGCACAGACAACTACGTCGTTAAAGTAAACGGCCCACTATACACGACAGTTCGTGGTGGTGGTAACATCATGAAAGTTCCAACCCTTGGCACAATTTATAATGCCAATGTTTGGGATTACGCTGGCGCACTCGCCAACGGTGAAGCTTACTCAATACTTCCATCAGCAGCACTTATTATTGACAGAGCAATAGCTGCAGACTTGAGCACCGCAACAAACTACATATATAATGGCGCATACTATGGTGGAAAAGTCTTCACATACTCAACTCTTGATCAATTCTTTAATCTGCTTTCATTTAAAACAATTAAAGATCAACCACGTAAAAAAGTATGTTGGGGAACAGAAGGCTTTGATGTAATTGCCGGCTTTGTAAATGCTGACGTTAACGCTCTTGTATATCCTGCAACAATGAACGTCATCAGACGTCTTGACAGCCCAGTCATTAAAGAAGGTTCCGTCAGAACCCCTCTTAATGTTGGAACTGCCATTGCACGTAGTGACTTGGATATTGACCCATCAGCATTTGGTACAATGGAAGTAGCATAACTAAACGCAACAACTATAAGGGCGTAGTTTTAAGCTACGCCCTCACCTAAAGCCCCCGTGAAAAAATAACACACGTACATAACAAGAGTTTACCTAACTCAAATTCAAGAGAGGTAAGAGAATGATAAGAAAAATTTTAAGCACAACGCTCTTTACCGTACTTGCTGTATCTTCTGCAGCAATGGCGAGTGAAACAAGAGCTCCTTTCATCTCAAAAGACGGACCGCTCCGTTATGACTTGTACAAGAAAAAAAACAAATGCACTTTTGATATGTTTTCTACCGGCCATTACCGCACAGCAAACAAAGCGTTCTTAAAACACGGCACAGACACACACCCCCTGACATCTTTAATTTTTGGCAAATCAGAATTCACACTCGCAGAAGCTTTTGAAGATGCAAATCCAATAAAGTATTTCACAGAAAACAGATCTCCATATTTAGCTACAACAAAAATCGCACCACGTGTCAGCTACACTGAATATGGCGCAACACTTGGTGGCCGTTTTGAATATCCTGTGTGGCATAACAAGGGCCGTGTTGGATTAAGAGCAACTGTACCATTCAAAACAGTTCGTATGGAAAGAGATGATAACGGCGAAGATGCAGCGCTTGGCCTACAAAACGCCATTATCAAGGGCGATGCAACGCGCATGGTTGCCACAGACGGTAATCCTGTCGTCGCTCCTCCTACTCATCAAAGCCCTAAAGCATTTGAGAACATCTCACGCTACAAACTCCAATTGCTCGACAATACTTTATACCTTAATGACCAGGGTCAAATAGTTCCGCTTCTTTATTTAGCAGATGGAACCGTCGCTGTAAAAGGATCAGGAATACACGATTTCCAATTTTCCGGAGATAATCTTAACGCAGAAACAGGAAACTTAATTAGTTGGGTCGTCATAAAAGGAGAACCTGGAAAACTCCCTCCATTTGGAGCCCCAACAGGCGTCACGGTAAAACCAAACCCAGTTACTGATTCTACACAATGGGAAGCACAAGCTGGTATTGTAGCATGTGGAACTGATCTCTGGAAAGCCCCTTATGGAGCACTTAAAGCGTTGCCTACATCTGGTTTTGAAAGCCTAGAACAAAATCAAGGTTATGTGTTTCTCAACGATGCTGCCCATAACTATACAAAAATAAATGAAGATCCAAACTTCAATGAATTATGGCTTTCATCTGTTCACTTAGGTTCTGACACAAGACCTACAAAAGACGGTGATATTAAAATCGTCGATGATCTCTTAAACGTTTACAGATACAACGTTGAAGAATTCATGAAAGATAACGCTGGCTTCGTTATGGCAACAAATCAACGCACAGGCCTTGGCGATATCGATCTTGATGCATTCTACGAACATACATTCAATAACAACTGGCGCGGCGAAGTTTTTGCTGGCCTACGCTTGCCTACAGGCGGCTCAGACAAAATGTTCAACAATCCATTTACTCAACAACTTGGCAACAGCAACCACTTTGAAATTAAACTTGGTGGTAACATTGGCTGGGCAGCTTTTGATTGGATGAATCTTAAAGCAGAAGCTTCTTACTCTTTCGTACTTGAAGATACAGAACATCGCCTTGCAGTATTCAAAGGATCAAAAATCAAAAACTTTGGTCCATCAGTTGATGCAGATGTTGATTGGGGTTACTTCATTGGTAAGATAGATGCAACATTCTATCATCCAAAGACTGAAGACCTTGCAACAACAATCGGGTATCAAATTTACTACAAGACGGAAGAAACAATTAACTTCAAGAAATCTTTCGCAACAAATCATGCTTTAGGCAAAGCATGGGCAGATGCAGCTGGAAAACTTATCTTGAAAACAAACAAAGATCCTTTAACAAACAAAGGTTCTCAATTTGTTGACTATGAAATGCCTTTAGACAACAAACTTGCAGAAGCAAACACAGAAGCTGTTGCACACAGAGTGTTCTTTGAAAGCAACTGGAAAGCAAATAAATACATGAACCTCTATGTCGGCGGTACATACACATTCGCAGGACAAAATATGCCTCGCGAATCTGATATGCATGCAGGCGCGTTGGTCAAGTTCTAGAACAATTGACCTAGATCCCAGCCCCTTCGACAAGCTCAGGGTGAGCGCGAAGTCTGGGATGACAAATCAAGATAAATTAGCAACACAAACACAAAGAGGCCGCGGGGCAAAACCGTGGCCTCTTTGATTTAATGGGAAATTCGAGGTCGCGGGGGTTGATTATAATCCCGGGGTCTCGCAGAGCTAAAGCTCTTCTCGTGCCCGGGCTACAAAAAACACAAGCCATACGGCTTGTTTAATGCCATTTTATTAAAAAATACCAAACGGCAAATTTATACGAAAATCCCTAAGCTTGGCCTAGATTTTTATGTCATGCAATTTTAATAGCATGGCAAATTCAGATTCAGAAGAACGTTCTTTATGATGAATTTCCTGATTTTTAATATATCGAGCAACCACATCAATATTTGACCTGCTTACCGAAAAAACCCCATACCCTTTTTGCCATGCAAAATATTTCATATTTATATGTGAATCTTTCAACAACTTTGATGATCCCCCTTTTACATAACGCATCATACGCGCAACCGAATCTGACGGTTTTATTGAAAAAAGAAGATGTACATGATCTGGCATCCCACCAATAGCAAGAATTTTGCCGCCTTCACGATTTACCATGCTTCCAATAAATCCATACGCTTTAACATCAAATGGTGAAGTAAGAGATGGAAATCGATTTTGAGTACTCCAAACACAGTGAAAATATAAGCTTGAATATGTATCACTCATAAGCCACCAAATAAAAAATATATAAAATTATTGAACAAAAACAAAAGCTAACACAAAGCCCGAACGAATACAACATATGCTAACAGATCAACGCTTTTGCAATAAAAACCAATTTTTAAATTGGCACCCAACAAGCCCTGGCAATATAAAAACTCCATAAACAAGGTGTAACCTTGTGCTTTTTGTAGCCCGGGCACGAGCTCTGCGAGACCCCGGGATAATGGGGCGAATCTAATATGCATGCAGGCGCGTTGGTCAAGTTCTAGAAATCAAGATAAATTAGCAACACAAACACAAAGAGGCCATGGGGCAATGTGGCAAAATCCATGGCCTCTATGATAATATTGCAAAGGGTATTTTTTAGGCTCTGTTTTATTTTGACAAAAGACTAAAAACAAATTACGATCAGTTTTAGATCGTATTCTTGTCGACAAAAAACGTATGTTCTTGTTGTTTTAAGGAGAAAAGATGAACAAAAAGCTTTTGATCGCTGCCCTTGCTGGTTTTCTCGTTTTCAGCGTAACCCCATCAATCGTACTGGCTAATGAAGAAGAAGAAATCGGCGTAGTTTCTGATGATACAGACGAAATGTCAGCAACGGGCGAAGAAACTGAAGAAGTAGACAAAGTATCTGATGAATCTGATGAAGTCGTCGGCAAAGTATCAGACGATACAGAAGAAATGGCAGATGAAGAAGATATGTCTGATGACACAGACGAAATGTCAGACACAGAAGACGAATAATCTTACTTTAATAAATTTTCAAATAAACTTTAGAAGGCACGTTTTATACGTGCCTTTTCTATTATGACAAACACGTGGGTTCTTGATTTAGCACAATATCACAAGGCCCTCTTGTGGCGAAATCGTTTTTCTAGTACGCTATTATCATACAGGTATTTCCTGAGTCCCATATATTACGTTATTCTCTTTTATTAATGACTAAGAGAAAAATTACATGAAAGGTTTTCACGTGTCACGATTAGAAATGCTTATGGAACAGACCGATTATTTATTGCACGCACAGCATAAAGCAAAAGATGAGACTCAAGCTATTTTTTCTGAACTGCTTCTTTTTCTTAATTCAACGATAAAACAAACACAAAGCGCAGATGCAAAAGAACTCTTAGAAGAAATTCATGAAATGCTTACCAGTCATGCTCAACAGTTTACCGAAGAAGTAGAAAGTGATATTGAATTCTTGGATGACCAAGTTAAAGCTCTTGCTGAAATCAAACAAGTAAAAGATGCTAAAAAAGCAAAAGAACTTCTTGCAGCAATCATTGATGACGAAGAAGAATTGCCAGAAACAAAAGAATTCAAAACGAGAATCAATCAAGACTATGACGCTTCAAAAAAAGCTTTAATTGAAATGGTCAGCGATATTAAGGCATCTATCAATGAAGGCGATACTAAACAGGTTAAACTGTTTCTTGAAGCATTACTCAGCGAACATGAAGATGAAGACATCAGCGACGAAGACTTGGCAAACTTCCAAAACATGCTTTGCGACGATGAAAAATGCGACGGCTGTGATGGTTGTGAGGGTTGCGAAGACGAAGAAGATGATGACGAAGATGAAGATAAAATACCAGCTACAAAAGGCAACAAGAATATTTTCACCCCAGCTTCAAGCAAAAAACCAGCTGACAAACCTAAACCAAAAAAATAAGGATTTGTATCCTACTTTGCATAAAGCTTCGTAGGATGACAAAAAAAAATAATGGCTGCTAAACCAACCATCAAAAATGTCAAAATAGTTCCAGGTTGCGTATCATGTGGCTCTTGCCACATGATCGCTCCTGACATTTTTGAAATAAAACAAGTTGCTCAGGTAAAAAAGAATGCACCGATAGCACAAAACGAAGATAAGATAATCGAAGCGGCGCTCATGTGCCCTGTCAGTGCAATCGAAATCGAATTTATTGATCAAGAAGAAGAAATTAAAAAAGTAGGATAAAAACCTACCCCAGATAAAGTCGGGGGGGGGAGATAAGGCTCAAAATCCAGGATGACAAAGCTAAAAATGATCGATCAACTTAATAAAATTCTTACTACAAGCACTAATACCTATGACGAAATCTATCTTTACGAACTCATTAAATCGACGCTCATGGAATCACGTGAAGATTTTTTTGTTGGCGATCTTCTTGCCTATGCATACAAACATTATCCAGATAAAACAGCGCTTATATATCAAGACAAAAAAGTAACCTACACAGAATTGTTATTTCGCGCGATTTTATTAAGCAAAAAATACACAGAGCAAGGCGTCACCGCACGAGACCATGTATTATTGTATGTTGAGAATTCGTTAGAATTTTACGTTGCATATTATGCAGCCTGGATGCTTGGAAGCGTTGTTGTCCCATTAAATATATATTTACATGCCAAAGAGCTTGCGTTTATCATACAAGATGCGCAACCAAAAATAATATTCGCATCTCAAGAACTTAAAAAAAACTTAGACCCTACTACGCCCTACGTGGCTTCGAAGGGCTGGCAAACCAGGGAAAACTCAGCTCAAGATTACAAACTTGAGAACACACATATTTTCACACAACAAGATGTCGACTGGCAAACACCTATAACCAAACAGACGATTAACGAATATATAACGCAACTCGAAACTAACTCACAAGCGCGCTTAGCATATGACGAATTATGTTTATTACTTTATACGTCAGGAACAACCGGCAAACCAAAAGGCGTCATGCTTTCTTCTCGCAATATTATAACAAATGCGATGCAGTGTATGGCCCGCTTTATAAAACTTGGCCTGCGCAGCGATGAACGTTTTTTTTGCGTATTGCCACTTTTTCATGTATTTGCACAAAACACCTGTATTTGGCTCCCAATTTTAGCTGGCGGCTCTGTTATAATTGTCGGAAAAATAGACCGACGACTGATACTCGAGGGACTTACCAATAAACCAACATTATTTTTGGGATTTCCAGCCCTTTATGGTTTATTGTGTTTAATGAAAACAGCACCACTTGAAAATGTTAAATTTTTTATTTCTGGTGCAGATATGCTTCCAGATAAAATTCGTTTAGGTTTCGCCATGATTTATGGCAGAAAAATTTGCGCTGGATATGGGCTGACCGAAGCATCTCCAGTCGTTGCAGTTAATATTTATAATAACGAAAAAGATACAACCGTTGTTGGTTGCCCACTTGCACATATCGATTGTGAAATTCGCGATAATAACGGACAAAAAGTTGATGTTGGCACTATTGGCACATTATGGCTTCGCGGTGATAATATTATGCTTGGTTACTATAAAACACCTGAAGCAACAGCTCAAGTACTGCAAGACAAATGGTTAAACACCGGAGACTTGGCCCGTATAAACACAAATGGGCTCCTGGATATTACCGGAAGAAGCAAAGATCTTATTATTCATAAGGGCTTTAATATTTATCCCCAAGAAATAGAAAATATACTTATGTCTCACCCAGCTGTTTTTAAAGCTGCTGTTGTCGGAAAACTAGAAGATGGGACGGGACAAGTTCCTATTGCCTATGTTGCCGTAAAAGATTTTACAGAAGAACAAAAAACAAGCCTGGAACACAGTCTTAAAAAACTGTGCAACAACAACCTGGCCCCCTACAAAATCCCGCGTAAATTTATTTGCTTAACAGATCTGCCCATGAGTGCAACCGGAAAAATTGATAAGAAGCAAATAGCACGTTTAGAACAGACTGATTAATTCAAGGAGAGTTCATGGAGATTTCTTCAGAGTTTTTATTATTTATTATATCTCTCTTTTTTGCAGCTCTTTTTGCTTTTTTAGAAACAGCTTTTACAGCGCTCAGGCTTTTTAAAATAAAAGAATTACAGATATCTGTAGAAAAATATCATAGTCTATTTGCCTGTTGGGAAAAAAACCCACAACGAATTTTAATTACGATATTAATTGCAAACAACTTTGCACACGTCGTAACTTCTGTTCTTATATCACATATGATGCAAAGAGTTCTTGGGCCACTTGGTGTTGCTATTGGTATTTTTATGGCTACAGGAATCATCTTAATCTTCGGAGAAATAATACCAAAGACACTTGCCAAAGCTCATCATGAAAAAGTTTTCAGATCTTTTTTATGGCTTATAAATATTATTTACCGCGTTTCATACCCGCTGGTAACACTCGTACTCAAAATTTCTGATTTTCTTTTTTCAAAAATCGGCAGAAAACATATGCTCGAAAAACAAGCAGATGATGTCTCTGAAAAAGAAATCGAATTTTTAATCGATTATAGTGACCAAAAGGGATTAATGGAGTCTAAAAAAACAGAGATGCTCCAAAATATTTTTAGTCTTGGACAAACGCTTGTCAGAGAAATTATGATTCCAAAAAACGAAATCGCGTCTATAAAAATGGGCTCTTCGCTCCATCAAGCAGTTGAAATATTCAATAAAACCAGATTCTCTCGCTTGCCTGTATACGAAGGCAAAGAAGACAATATTATGGGAATTATTCATCAAAAAGACGTTTTTGAGCTCCTGTATAAATCTGATAAAAAACAACTCAAAAGCATAGTACGGCCCATTTTATTTGTACCTGAAACACAAAAAATCAACCAACTGCTCAGCGAATTCTTAAAAAAACGCTTACACATGGCTATTGTAATAAACGAATACGGCAACATGGTTGGGCTTATCACGCTCGAGAATATACTTGAAGAAATTGTGGGGGATATTTCTGACGAACACGAGAAAATCAGTTCATCTATCGTTCACCTGGAAGATGGTGGCTGGCTGGTTGATGGTGGAGCGGATCTTGAAGATCTTGAAGATTTGCTTAAAATTGCAATCGATACAGAAACATCTGTCACATTATCTGGCTTTTTAGCCGAGCGCTTGCAGCATCTACCAAAAAAAGGCGAACGCCTTGTTTATAAGGGCTTTTGTTTTCAAGTTCAGCAAGCAAGCTTGCGTCGAGTCTTTCAGGTACTTGTGTTTAAGAATAACGAAGAATTATCTTAAAATTTTAAATAAAATACGCGAGCCGGCGGCACATTCAAGAAAACAGACGTTTCTTCAAATACATTTTTTTGAGTAAACTCATCGACTATTTTTCGTATTTCTAAAAATTTTTGATACTCATTTGTCTCTTTTTCATCTTTAAATAAACTTATCATGCGTAAAAATATTTCTCGTATCGAAGCAATCCCAATATATTCAAAATAAGAAATAACCCCACCCTTTTCTATTAATTGAGCGTACTTAGCCAAAACTTCTTTAACCAGGCTCGCAGGTAAAGAATTAAACGGCAACCCAGAAACAATAAATTTATACGTATAATCAGGATTCCAGTCAGTGATCGATTTCTCAATTATGTGTACTTGTGGAAAGTTTTTAAATTTTTTACGCAAGATCTCACAAAAATCATGATCTACTTCAATAGCATCAAGAATATCACCTTTTTTAAGTTTATTTTTAACTAAATACTCAGTAAAAGACCCGGTTCCTGCCCCGACCTCTAAATAGTGCACGGGTTCGCTGACAGAAGCATCTTTATTTGCAGAAGCCTCTTTATCTGGGATTTTACATGTAATAGCTTCAGCCAACTGGTCAGAGCTTGGGCAAACAGCCCCAACTTGCTTCCATTTCTCTCGATATCTTGAAATAAAGGACCACATATCACCATCTTTATTATCAAAATTACAAGTAGTAACAAAACCCCCAAGACAAAAAAACGAAACAAAACACCCCAAAATCACGTTTCTTTTCATCTTTCTATTCATCTTAAACCCCTAATATGTCGCTCTACTCAACCCATTGCCCCATTATTGTGACTCAGGCTCTTTTATGATATATTAAACAATAAATTCTGCCGTTCTACACTACTTAATTATGAAAAAATTGTCATGCAAAATAATCAATCTTCTGGTTTTTTAATTATAAACAAACCAATTGCCGTATCTTCTTTTGATTGTGTAAAAAGAATTAAAAAAAAATATAGCAAAAATACAAAAATAGGACACACCGGCACGCTAGACAACGAAGCGTCTGGACTACTTATAATTTGTGCTGGACGGGAGGCTACTCGCTCAGTCCCATTATTTATGAATCTTAACAAAGAATATGTTATAAAAGCAAAACTTGGTGAACTAACAGAAACGCTCGATTATTCAGGCAAAATAGTACAAGAAACAAATAACTTAATAATCACACGCCAAGAGATAGAACAAGCAATCAAAGATCTTGGTTCAAGCTATATGCAAACGCCACCAGTATACTCAGCGCTTAAACATCAAGGCGAGCCATTATATAAACTCGCACGACACAAAATTATTGAGCACAGCCAAATAGAAGAAATTGCAAAAACAAAACAGCGAGAAGTACAAATACTTAACATAGAACTACTCGATTTCACGCTACCATTTTTTATATTTAAAGTAACGGTATCAAAAGGAACATATATACGGTCTTTGGCAAACGATATTGCTCAAAAAGCAAATACTGTCGCGACAACCTATGAACTTACACGTACCAAAATTGGAAATTGTTCGCTGGAAACAGCTTTTGAATTAGATAAAATTGTCGCAAATGACGATATCTCAGGGTACTTAGTAACACTCGAAGAACTTAAGTTAATAGTTGGGATTTTTTAAGATTTTGGTTGCGGGGGCTGGATTTGAACCAGCGACCTTTGGGTTATGAGCCCAACGAGCTACCAGGCTGCTCTACCCCGCGACGACATCAATATTTCA
The DNA here is from genome assembly GCA_043822925.1 of bacterium. Classification (GTDB taxonomy): domain Bacteria; phylum Babelota; class Babeliae; order Babelales; family RVW-14; genus JBDRBF01. The sequence goes on along the minus strand of JBDRBF010000002.1, from coordinate 16,736 downwards.
AAGGACCGTTTTTAAACGTAGGCTAATTATAGAATGACCAGGGACTTTGTCAAACTATTCTTTACTTGGGCTGCAGATTCTGAGCATGTAAAGCCTTAAGCAAACATAAAAAATCTTCAGGAACATCGGCCTGATAAGCATACTGCTTACCATTAAGCTCAAAAGATATTTTCCACGCATGTAACGCTTGCCGAGAAATATGCCCACTGACGTGCCCATACACCTTGTCGCCCAATATCCCGTGACCAATAAAAGCACAATGCGCTCTAATTTGATGTGTACGCCCCGTAACGGGACTGGCTGCTATAAGAGAATCTTGCTCATAGTACTTAAGTGTCTCATAGAACGTAAGAGCCCCTCTTAAGACTCCCATGCTACGATTACGAGTACTCTCAGGTGTTTGGGAGTTATTTACACAAGCCATCTTATGACGCAAAACTGGATGCCTGCCAATAAACGTATCAATTTTGCCTTTAGCCTCAGGATGCCCTTTAACGACTGCCAAGTATGTCTTATGAATTTTTCGGTCTTTAAACATCTTGCTTATCGCTATTTGCGCCTCAAAATTACGCGCAACAAGAATTATACCTGATGTATCTTTATCAAGACGGTGTACGATGCCCGGTCTTTGAGCCTGATCTCCAAATTTTTGAAATTCAGGAAACTGATGCAATAAGCCACTGACCAGCGTCGGCTGCCCTTTATTACTCGGAGCATCATGCACAACGAGCCCGGCGGGTTTATTTATCACTAAAAAATCTTTTTCGATAGCAATAACCTGAAAAGTTACATCTTGAGGAGCTATGTCATAAAGTGCCGGCATTATAAAAGAAAAAGAAATTTGATCACCAGATTGCACAAGATAACTACTTTTTGACATAACTTTACCATTAACAAGCACCAAATTTTTGGAAATAAGACCCTGAAAATAGGTCCGTGAATATGTTGCGAAATGGCCAAGCAAATACTTGTCTAACCGCTCAGGGTTAAAGCTCGGCTCGCTGCAGGTGATAGATACCACTTTTTCTGTCATAATCTCCAACTCTATGATAAGCTCTTTTTTCTCTATAAACACTTATTAAACACTTATTTTTCGTATACGAATTATACCACCTAAAAATAATATATAATGAGAAAAGTACAAATACATACAAAAAACTGTTTCTTTTCTTATACGTTTTCTAGTAAAATAAAGACAAATAGAAAGATTGGCTTGGGGTTTCAGTAATTTCATGGTGTCAAAATGTTAGAAATAAAGAAAATCCTGTTTCAGATCGAAAACAACATCACAGAGGTTCTAGAAAACAAATCGCACCTTGGGAGCGATTTGTGGCACATTTTGATCGAGCAACACCCTGCAGATATAGCACTTGTTGTTGAAAACCTAAAAGAAGACGACCAGATACAATTACTCAAAAAACTTCCACTTGAACTTTCTATTGAAGTTTTCAACAAAATCCCTGAAATTTTACAAGCTACACTGCTTACGGCTCTTGATATAGATCACGCAACAACTATTCTTAAACACATGCATGCAGACAAACTAACAGATCTTTTTGATCACCTGTCTGACGAAGACCTAAAAACATATCTTAAATTATTACAGAAAAAACAACGTAACCAGATAATATCACTTTTACACTTTGACCCTGAGTCTGCTGGTGGACGTATGAACAGTAGCATCATAACCCTCCAAAAAGACTTTACGGTGAAACAAAGCATATCGTTACTTCAAAGACTAAGTCCAGAACAAGAGCTTATAGAATGCATTTATGTTACGAATAAAGACAATATTCTCGTAGGGCACATCACACTTGATAATCTCGTACTCAATAAACCTGAAACGCCACTCTCCCAGATTCTAAAAAAAAACGAATTACATGTATACGTCGATGAAGACCAAGAAGATGTCGCAAACCAAATGCTCCACTACGAACTCTCATCTGTTCCTGTAGTCGACAAACATAACCACTTCTTAGGAGCTATTACAGCCAACGACGTAGTACAAATCATAAAAGAAGAAGAAAGCGAAGACGCATACAGACGATTTGGTTTATCTGCCGTCGAACATAGCTATTTCGCAACGCCAACCTGGAAATTCGTACTTCAAAGAGGCCAATGGTTAATTGGGTTATTACTGTTACAAAGTGTCTCGAGCTTTATATTGGGAAATCATAAAGATATGTTAACCCATTTCCCCGTGATCGCGTTTTTCTTAAGCATGCTTGTTGGCACCGGCGGCAACGCAGGCAACCAATCAGCAACACTTGTCATACGTGGCCTGACCACCGGCGAAATCACCCGGCAAAATGCCCTTAAGTTATTATTAAGAGAATTCTGGATTTCACTAATTCTGGCCTCTTTTTTAGTTATTGTCGGCTTTTGCAGAGTTTACTGGGCAGCGGACCTCATAAGCGCAATCGCTGTAAGCTTATCTTTATTTTTTATAGTAATTACAGCAATAATGCTTGGGTCAATCATTCCCCTTATGCTTGAGTACTTTAATATCGATCCAGCACACTCAGCCGCACCGTTTTTAACAACACTTATGGATATTTTAGGCATACTTATTTACTGCTTTATATTTAGCCGAATATTTTAAATAGCATTTTTGTGACTCTTTTCTTGACAAAAAACGCGTAAACTTATACATTTCTATCGTTCTCTTTGAAAAAGATTATTTAAGCGTGGGCCGGTAGCTCAGTTGGTAGAGCAACAGCCTTTTAAGCTGTGGGTCACAGGTTCGAATCCCGTCCGGCTCACCATGTTTAAATGTCCCCATCGTCTAGCCTGGTTAGGACACAAGATTTTCACTCTTGTAACAGGGGTTCAAATCCCCTTGGGGACACCAGTCTTCGCAATATAAAAATTAGCGTTTTGTACACTCGCTCTTGATAGCAACGTACAAAACGCATTTTTTTTATCCTCGTCTTCGATATTTTTCGTCCCCATCGTCTAGCCTGGTCAGGACACAGGATTCTCAATTCTGGAACAGGGGTTCGAATCCCCTTGGGGACGCCAATCTTCGCCTGTGCAAATTGCACAATCAAACGCATATAAAAACACACTTCTTTCAAACAGAATACCCCCATTTGACACCCTATTTTTCTCGTGCAAAACTACGCCTCATACTTGTAAAGTGAGTACTTGTCATCCTGACCGTGCCCGGCGTAGCCTTGTGCAAAGCCTGGGACTCGTTTCAGGACCCAAGCAGTATATTTTTCTAACGTACATAGGGGGAATTTCATGGTTACTAAGAAACTTAAAGCACTATTCTTTTCTGCAATAGTCACATTATTTGCACCGCTCGCATTACTCGGTGACGGATTTATTATTATCGATCTATCTCCTAACCCAGTCATAAAACCGGCCCGTCTTAACGTTGCTTACCATCACGTAACAGTCTCAATAGACCATCAAGTTGCAACAACCAAAATAGATCAAGTTTTTGAAAATCCGTACGATTTTGCCATCGAAGGCACGTATCTATTTCCTGTCCCAGAACAAGCAAACATCAATAAATTCGCGTTACATGTTAACGAAAAAATATTACACACAAACATTTTAACTAAAGATGCAGCACGCGCTGAATATGAATCTCTGACCCGCAAACACAAAGACACAGCGCTGCTAGAATTTATTGAACGCGGCATGATATCAGCCCACATCAGTTCTATCCCTGCACACCAGAAAATTCGTGTAAATATCCAGTACTCAGAATTACTCACAGCTCAAAACGGAACAGTCAAATATCATTACACATTAGGAACTGAAAAATTTTCAGCAAAAGAACTAGACGACGTCTCCGTCACCGTCGATATCAAAGCACCTCAAACTATTACAAACATATATAGCCCAACACACAGAATAAGCGTTACGCAACCAGACAAAACTAACGCTCACGTTAAATACGAAGAAAAAAACGTGCGACCACAACGCGATTTTCTTTTATATTACACCATGCCAAATGACGAAATTGGCTTTACCGTTCTGACCTACAAAGACGGCCAAGACGATGGCTACTTCCTGGCTATGATGTCGCCAAATATCAATAGCCAAAAAGAAACACCTAAAATATTGCCCAAAAATATTGTTTTTGTCGTTGATAGATCAGGAAGCATGTGCGGCAAAAAAATTGAGCAAGCCAAACAAGCTTTAGTATTTTGTCTTGAACGGCTTAATACAAACGACAACTTTAACATAATAAGCTTTGATGATCGTCTTGATATGTATAAATCAGGGTTAGTACAAGCAACACCTGAAAATATAAAAAATGCACGCGTATTTGTAGATACAATACAAGATAGGGGCTGCACAGACATTAACACAGCCCTTACTGAAGCATTAAAACAACTACCAGATAGCAAAAATCCAAACATGATTATCTTTTTGACCGATGGATTGCCATCAGCAGGTGTATGTAATATCAAACAAATTATTAAGAATACTAAAAAAGCAAATGCAACAAACGTACGCCTTTTTGCTTTCGGCGTCGGCTATGATGTTAATACGACATTACTTGATAAAATCTCACTAGATAATAAAGGCACATCTGATTACATTGAACCTCAGGAAAACATTGAAGCAAAAGTTTCACAGTTTTATTTAAAAGTCGCTCACCCATTCTTAACAGACCTAGCATTCAGTGTTACAGGGACACAAGTCAAAGAAATTTACCCAATTATCTTACCCGACCTATTTTATGGGTCTCAATTACTTGTCGTCGGGCGCTATACAAACGGGGGCCCCGTAACACTTAATCTTATGGGCAACCAAAGCGATACAAAAAAACAGTTTATATTTACCCCACAGTTTGCAACACAAGACACACATAACGACTTCTTACCACGCATTTGGGCAGGAAAAAAAATAGCGCACCTGGTTGACCAAGTTATCCTAGAAAGCGAAACTCAAAACCTTGTTAATGAAATTGTTACCCTGAGCAGAATGTACGGCATAATCACCGAATATACATCTTTCTTAGTTAACTCGGACGCAAAAAGCTTTACCCGGGACATTTTTACCAAAGAGATGTATAAATGCGCAAGCCAATCGCTCAGCTATGCCTCATGTGATATGTCAGGAAAATCTTCTGTTACCCGTGCCAAAAGCCAACAACTAAGCCGTTCTTCTATTGCTGATATAAGCGAAGAAACGAACGCTTTATATGGCGCACAAGAAACAATTCGCAACGTTGGAGCACGCACATTTTACTTAAAAGATACTATTTGGATTGATGCGAAACATACTGATGCCTCACCAATAATTAAGATTAAATTATTTAGCCCTGAATATTTTGATCTTATGCGTAAATTACCTGAACTTGGAGCATGCTTAGCTCTTGGCAACCAAGTTATTATAAAAACTATATCTGGATCTGTAAGTATCGAGAATAATTAATCTAATTAAACTCAAAAAGCACAAACGTCCCCACAAGAGCTATAACTTTTGTGGGGACGCCAGTCTTACCTGCTATCGCAGCTTTATCTAAAACTTATTTACCCCTGTGAATAACATGAAACGCCTCACAATATTTCCCGCGCCCATTCATAACTCCACGATACCGATTAAGCCCCTTAACTCCAGCATCGTATTTACGAATCGCCAACTGAGAAATATGCTGGCGCAGCGCCTGCAATTTTAACGTCATAAATTTAGATATATCTTCAGAATGTGAAACTTTTTGCAACGGAGTCCAAACTTCATAACAAAAAATCGTTTTTACTCCCGAATATTTCTTTTTAACCTCTTGGGCTGCAATTCTTACGGCCTCTACAACAAGCTTATACGTTACCACATGATCTTTGTGAGCTTCTGTACAATGAGGCACATAGACGATATCTGGTTGTTCTTGGCGAATAAGATCAATAAGCTTATTTAAATTTTTTTGGTCATACTTAAGAGCCCCGTCGTGATTGCGTAAAAAGTACATTTTTTTTACACCGAGTATCTGTTCAGCATTTATTGCCTCTTGCTCACGGATACGGGCTGCTTCTTTTTTTGAAAATTGCGAAGGGTCCCCTGCATCACCAGACGTCATATAAACAACCGAAACTTCATGCCCATTTTTACGGTGTTTCGCAATACTACCCCCACATCCAATAATATCGTCATCAGGATGGGGTGCAAAAACAAGTACTTTTTCCTGCCGCACCTTAAATAAAGAACCTAAAAGTAACTCCCCGCTAACAAAAAAAACACAAAGTGATATCAATAATATTTTGTACATACTCATGGTCCCCCCTCATAATTTGTTACAAAAACGTCAAAAACCCCCGCTCTTTTTTCGTCGTTTTTCAGGCCAGATATATGCAAGAATTTAAATCATACAAAATCTGGCCTTACGATTTAGTCTACAATAACGACAAATACGATCTCAATGCTTTTGCTTTTTGCCCCAATGTGCTATAAATGTTTTTACTATTTTTTTACTTATCGCATATTTCTTATAAGAGAAAGTTTTTATATGAAAAAGTTTATCTTCTTTTCTCTCTTATTAGTTTCTCTCGCAGCCTGCGGTCAAAGCGAAAATAAAGCGCTTACTTCACAGGATTTAAGAACATGCATTTTAACAAACGATAATAAACCCACTGAAAATCTAAAAGAACTGCTCAAAATATTTAATATCGAGCACAATAACACGTTCGAAGATATTGCAAAAAAAGTACACACACTATGGCCATATCCATCACCAGACCTGATAGCCGGTATCGATACCTATGATTTTAAACCGTATGAAGCTAAAAAACCTGAACTCAGGCCCCTCTTTGAAAAACTAGGATTAATTAACCCCATCAAAGATACTAATCAAAAAAAATATATGTATGCCTTCGTTCCATCTGGCTGGGTTGGCGTAACTTTTTGTCGGCTCGCATTACTCAAAGAATTATGGAGAAAAGGCATACGTTTTGAAAAAATAGTTATTTTGACCGGCCAAAGAGATTTAACAACTGGCGATTGGGAATCAGATAAAAACATAACTATAGATAAAACACGCCCATGCAAAACAGAATATGAATTAACAAAAGCAGTGTTTAGCTCATTCGATTTACCAGAAGATATGAAAAAGCTTCCCGTTATTTTTGTAAATACACCCAAACAAAAAACCGAAGCCGGGACATTAAGAGAACCCTATCCAGAAGACCAACTTTTATACTGGCTTGAAACCAATCCTGAGCCAGGCGATTGTCTTGCCGCCACAAACCAAGCATATGTGCGCATATTGGAAAATATATTCAGAAATACGCTCCCTAAGACTTTTAAAAATATAGACGCTGTTGGATACGCTCATCATCAAAAATATGAAACAGTGCAACGATGGATGTATGCCCTTGCATGGTTGCTGCACGAAGAGCAACTAAGAGTAGAAAAATCTCAAGAATTATAAACTTATCGGGGTAGGCCAGGCTTGGCCTACCCATTAGATATCTACGCTATAAAATCTTTTCGCTATTTTATAAAACTAAACGGTGCAACTATAGTTCCCTTACTTACGGTCGCATGCTCAAGAACAGACTGTGCGCCAACAGTAACGTTATCTTCCAGCGTCGCATGATCCAAAACAACAAACGGCTTGACCGTGCAAAATTCGCCAATAGTCGTTCCGTTAGTTAGCTGAGCGGCACCTTCAATAACTGTCCCGCGCCCAATAGTAACGTTATAATCAATATAAACCGATTCTGGCATAGTAAAGCGTACACCTTGGGCCATAAGCGCATGAATAAACTCATTATGCTTTATGTGTTCAACACGGACCAATTCTTCAAAGTTATTAGCTCCATATAATTTTTCCATAGGCATTGGCACCGTAACTACCGGAAGCTGATTGTCACTGGCAATCTCAATAAGCTCAGTAATATAATATTCTTTTTTAGCGCCCGTTGAATTTGCTTTTAAATTTCCTAAATATTTTTCTAAAAAAGAACGCTTGAAAATATAAACACCATCGTTAACCTCAGGACTATCTTTAAAGTCTCCCGTAAAGTGTCTTCTTTCTACTATCTTTACATGATTACCCGTACGTATAACACGCCCAAAACAACTAGCCGGATCAAGATCATAACTCGTTATAAAACTAGCCGTCGCATTATTTTTTTATATGTGCATCGTATAATGCTTTAATAATCTCTGCCGTAATAAGCGGTCCATCGCCATTAACAACCAAAATATTTTCAGCGTTCCACGTATCTTTTGAAACAAACAATGCATGACCAGTGCCTAGTAATTCTTTTTGCTCAACAAATGTCACATCTTTTGTACCCGCTTTTTCTATAGCAGCGCAAACTAACTCTTTTTGATATCCAACAATAACCGTCATAGGTATAGAAAGCTGCTCTATTAATTTTGTAACGTACAGCACCATAGGCTGACCACAAATGGGTATAATCAGCTTTGATGTATCAGTTTTAAACCTGGTCCCCTGGCCTGCTGCTAAAATAACACTTTGCACATCTTAAAACTTTGCCCGTGGAGCCATTGACGATGTCGTTAATGACGTAGACAAAGCAAACTCAGTTAAAGAACAAAAAACAACTTCTTCAAACAAACACGCTTCATACAAATCTCCCTCAAAAAAAGCACACAAGAATCATAAGTTCTTTTTATGTATTATATTTTCATACAATCATAAGGCAACGTAATTTACACCGCCCCCACCCCATAAACACGCCCCCATACATAAAACCACACCACCTAAACACTTGAAATTATTTTCAGGCATAAATAAAATACAAAATCCAAGCAATTATATCTGTGCTTTTTGAATTAGAATACGCGTTTCTGGGGGGGGGGCGTTTGATTAATAAAACAAGCCTGTTACGCTTATAGACATAGGTTATTTCTCTTTTTATCCTGTCTTATCTGTTTTACAAATCCTGATCTTAAATAGAGGTTTTTCTTGTTCTTATATTCTTGATCTTAAATGGGGGTACTTATGATACGTAATAACTATTTTTCTTTTATTTATAGAACCGTCTATAGAGTATTGTTTCTTGCGTGCGTTTTTCATGCGCCATCAAACATATACGCCGTTCCAAGTCACGAATCAACACTCAGCGCCAGCGCAAGCACAAAAACAGACACCAAACAACCTGACATACAACCACTAGACATCTCAGATCAAGCCGATGCAATAAAAGCACAAATAACAGCACAACCAGCAGAAATTGCGCCTGTAAGTATATATAAACTCTTATCTTATATGTATCTACCAACAAAAGCCGCAGAAGAAAGAAAAGAAATCGAGCAACTTACCGCCATTGAAAAACAAAACAAAGCTGTAGCTAAAGGTGCTTCATCAATCGGTGAATCTGTTAAAATACCAGCGCTGGGCGAAATTGAAAAACTCCGGCACGCATACTTTATTTTTCACTCACTAGATGAAAAACGTCGCCAAGCACAACTTATTTATAACCAAGAAAACCAAAACGCCAACAATACTATTAACACACCTATTAATACGCCTATTAAACCCATTGTAAACTCACCACAATATCTTGACCCAGAAACACTCATAGATTTAGAAGTTTTTTCTGGCCAGAAAAATTTACAACGTAACGTAGCAGATCTTTTTGAGCCGCATTTGCATACAGCGCTGGGTAAAGTCCAGCTTCAAAAAATGCTCTTACAACCATTAACGAATATCGATGAGCTACAAAAACGACAAGAAATTATCAAACTATTACTTGCCGACAGTGCTCACCTGGCATACCTAAACCAAAAACTCACAGAACTTAAAAAAACAGAAAACGAATTCTTATGGTTTTGGAAAAATATCGGTGAAAAAACATTTAACAAGCTTGAACAAACCGCTGTTCCAACCCCTGTGCCTCTTTTACATCAAATTGACAGCACGTTTAATAATGGCACAATAATTAAATATTTAGAAAAAAAACCAATGATAACAGAACTCATGTCTCGATCTGCTCTTTTTTGGAACCCTATATGGTCAATGGTCGGCCTTGGGCTTGGTTGGTTTGGTCTCTATAAACAAACACAAGTTGGTCAAAACCAAACAACACCAATAAAAACGGGTAACGATGCTATAAAGCAAACATTCATTCAAAAGTTACTAACGTTACAAGCAAAAACCAGCAAACTCCAATCAATACTAACACTTGCTGTAATGGCCGTTATGCTTCCATATAGCGCCGTAAAAGGCACAGCCGCTTACAATGCAGCAACAAATGCTATTCACGCAAAAATGAACACAGTCTCTCAATTTATTAAAATTTCACGTGAACTCGTAGGCACAGATGGAATAGACAAGCAGTCTCAAGACGTCAAAAAGTTATTAGACTTACTCAATACGTCTACATTCCAAAGTACACCGTCATTTTTCTCATATAAAGGCCGTGCAATCACCGCCTTTACATTAATGAACGAACTCAAAGAAAACTTTGAGACCATGTTAGAAAAATTGGGACAACTGGATGCATATGTTGCTATCGCAAACTTTGTACAAGCAAAACAAAAGACGACCAACGCCTGTTGCTTCCCTACATATATTAAAAATGCTACACCATATGTTAAACTTAATAACTATTGGCACCCATTTATTGAAAAACCAGTACCTAACAATATCGAACTCGGTGGAAGCTCAGCAAAAAATATTATTGTTACCGGACCAAATGCTGGTGGTAAATCAACAGCACTTAAAAGCATCACCTTAGCAATAGTACTTGCTCAAACATTGGGTATATCGACAGCACAATCTATGACACTTACGCCATACAATCAAATTTGCACCTACATGAACATTACTGATAATGCGGGCACAGAATCGCTGTTCCAAGCTGAAATGCATAGAGCTGCACGCTTGATTAACTTGGTAAAAAATCAAAAGCCAAACGAATTTATTTTCGTTGTTATGGACGAATTATTTACCGGAACAAACCCACTTGAAGGTAAAGCTGCGGCGTATGGTGTTATTAAAAAATTAGTAACTTACAATAACAGCACACTCATCTTTGCTACTCACTATAAAGAACTAACAGCTCTTGAAAAAGAAACACCAGGCAAAATCAAAAACTTTAAAGTAAATGTTAATAAAGATGTAACGGGAAAAATATCATATCCATACAAGCTCGTTCCAGGTATTTCCGACCAAACCATCGCACTTGACCTATTAACTCAAGATGGCTTTGATCCAGAAATATTAAAGAACGCGTATGCGATGCTTAATCGTTTAAAAAGTGGCAGAATAGCTGGATAACAAATAACAACAGTTAAATGCTGATTTTAATCTCTCTTTAAAGCCAAGCCAACCCATAGGGCACATGTACGACGACGTCGTACATGTGCCCTACTTTCTTTTTAACGCCCCGCAAAATAAACCGGCGCTCAAAAGCTTTGTAACTCCTATCAATAAGCTACGAAGTTAAGCCCCGTCACCGCGCGAATTTCTCTCGTTTCTTGATTTTTAATAACAGCTCGGACTAAATTCAAACATGTATTAAAAAAGATCTGAATCCTGAAACCCACCTCCGCCATACGTGGCTACGGAGGACAGGTCGGCCAGGCAGGCGAGTTCAAGAAGGCAATTGTTAAGAACCCATCTTTACTAAGAAAAGGAGAGAGACATGAACGGAACAGACGGAAACAAACCAAGTATCCCAAATTTAAATATTATTAAAGGTATTTTAGCCATTATTTTTGGCTTAGTCTTTGTGATTTGGGCCTACAAAATAATCTTTGATATGATTCTTTTTATCGCCGGAGCCATGCTCATCTATTATGGCCTGGTAATCCTGAAAGTTAAACCTATCACCGATGTGATTGATCACGTAGCTGCTAAAATAAAAAATATTCTCTCTCAGTAAGAAGAGCGGGATTTTTTTCCCGCTCTTCTTTTTAATCTCTCTATGCTTATTTCTTATGATCTTAAAACGTAGTTTTTAATTATCTTCAAGCCGGTCACTTATCTCTCTCAAAATATACTCATACGGCGCCAGCTCATTTTCTCTTACTTTTATCCAATTCTTTTCAGAGCTAGCGTTGCGTATTGCCATAAGATCCACTGAACGTAACGCTGTTTGAATTTGATTAAGTTCATCCAAACTAACAGAATCCTTTACCGCTAAGTCTTTTAGCCGGCCAACTTCGTCATTAAACTCTTTGCGTATTTTTTTCGCAGGCCATCTATAATTCATTTCAAAATCAGCATTGCCCTGAACAGGGACGTTCACATGTATCGGAGCCTGGGGCTGAACTACTGAATCAGAAAGCTCATCGCCACCATCACCTAACAGCTCATTATCCTCAACTTCTACTTCATTTTTAGTAGAGCCACTAACAGATTCAGCTTTCAACACATTCTCAAATAACTTAACTTCAACAGGCACCTGTTCTCGTTTTATCTGTTTTTGCGAATCGAAACCGACACGAAGCCTTTCGTCTGTCACTACTTCACCTTGCTCATAATTATTAACCTCAGTTGTATCCAATTTTTTTTCAGATTCTTCAGAAAATAAACACTGTTTTCCATCAAAATCTGTTTCGCTCAAATTTAATGATGCATCTTGAAACTGATTATCTGACAAATCCACAGCTCCCACTTCAACAACACCACTCGTATCTATAATATTAGCTTCTTCTTCATCTGACAAAACCTGATATTCGTTAGTTTTCTTTTCTTCTCTAACAACTTTTTCTGATTGCTCAACAACATCACCCGTATCCATGAGATTAACGTCTTCTTCAGTTGGTAAAACTGAACCATCGTTAAGCTCTATTACTTCTTTAATTTCTTTTTGTTCTGGCTGTTTTACATCAATTAGTTTTTTAGAACCACCCTGATCGTCTTTGCCATCTTGATCGTCTTTTTTTGAATCATCTGAATCTACACTAGGTTTTTTATTATCTTTTTTAATCGAATCATCTGATTTGTCGTCAGATTCTTTTTCTAAATCTTTAGATCTCTTAGGACTTTTATTATCGTCTTTTTTCTTTTCATCTTTTTCATTGCCATTTTTCTTCTTCTTGTCGCGCTCTAGCTTCTCTTTTTCTTCTTTTTCTTTTTTAGTCTCTTCTTCTTTTCTTTTCTCTTGCCCCGCAATACAATCTGGCGCAAATACATCAAAGCCCATACTTATAATATGAGTCACAAGCACACCGATATAAAATTTTCTTGCAGATATATCTTTTGTATCAAGAATCTCTTCCAGACAACGGCAAACGCCCTTTACACCCGCAACATATAACTTTCTTTTCTGTGCAACTTCACTTGAATCAGTATCAAGCGCCGTCCATACAAGCAAGCTTTCTTCTAACGTAGGCAAAACGTAATGACGCAAATATTTTACATATTGGTCATCATTCAAAAATTCATTAATTTTGGCAAAAAGACTCTCATCAGCAACCTGAGTATCCTGGCTCAACAACTCATCAAATTTGCGCGTTAAACGCTCAGGAATATATCGCTTAAGAGTATCAAGCGAGTCTTGAGACAATGCATTAGAAAAAAACTGAACCGTATCCATTATTACCCAAAAAGCTGCATAACGTTGACGCATAATATTATTACTTACAGATCCCTGATTATACAGCGTTAACATGCCATTAAGAATACGCAACCCACTTACTAAAGATTTTATAAAAAACGGTTTTTTTAATCGTCTGCCATCTTCATACTTCAATAATACTGTTCTATATGCTGCTTGAGCGGGGATTGAAAGAGCTACCGTTGTAAATTCAGCAACTTTCGCCGCGCTTGCCCAATCAAAAGACTTTTCAGATACGGTTGATTGATGCCCGGGACGATCAAAACGAGGCAGCGGCACACTCTGAGCACTATTTTCAAAAAATAGCCCAATAAAAAGTACCAGTGCAAGAAATCTCTTTAAACCAAAAAACATAGCCTAATCCTCTATTAAAAATCTGAAGGCAATTTATACACAATTTATTTTTTACGCGCCCTTAAACGCTGCTTTTTTGCAGACCTTTTACGTTGAGTCCTGGCGAAACCTGCATTGTTAATATCAAAGTTTGCGTTATTGATAGTTGCAGGATTATTTAAAATAATTTTTTTTTGTTGTTTGCTTTTTGTTTTCTTTTTTTGTTCTTGAAGCTTTTCTTCTTTTTTTTCAAGCTTTTGGTTGGTACTTGTACTTATTTTTGTATTGGTACTTGTACGTACTGTAGAAACTACTATTTTTTTCTTTTCTTCAAAAACAGGAGGCTCAAAACCATCATAAATTAAGCTCGTAATATGGGCCACGAATAATATCAAAAACAATCGTTTAACAGTCGTATTGGTTGCACCAAGATATTCATCAAAAGATCGACATAGCCCCTTTATCCCAGAAGCATAAAACTTTATATTTTGATTTTTATTCTTTGTAAACGCCAAAACTAACAACGTTGTCATCTCTACGCCCGGCAAAAAGGTCGTTCGTAACCGTTTTGCAAACCTATCTGTACTAAAAAACTGATGAATCGACTTTTCAAAATCAGTTAAACATACTTCATCAATATTTTTAAGTGCATCATCAGGAAAAATAGCAATTAATTGCTCCAAAAAACTCTCAGGCAAAATATCTATGCCCAATTTAACCGCATCAATCAAAAGCCACAGTGCCGTATACTTATACTTTTGCAGGCACATATTTTCGTTATCATAATCGTATTGATTTTTTAGCGTTAACGCCCCACTGGCCAAGCGTACAATATGAGCAAAAACCTTTGAAATTTTTGCCATTTTTTTTGCGCCAGCCCCCTGTGGATTCTCATAAGAACGCTCAACCCATATTGCAGGCAAAGCAACCAACGCAGACAGTTGTTCTGCCGTCTCAAAAGAAGATGCCAAACAAACAGAAGACGCACTTTGGAAAAGAGACAAAACAAAAGAAAAAAATACTATTCGAATAATTCTACCGAAAGCCATGAAAAACCCCTACTTATTCTTACTTATTTTAAAAATATATTATATATCAAGTGCAACAATATATATCAAAAGAAAACAGTCTCGTAAAAGCTTTTCTCGCTTACCAAAAATAAAACAACAAAAAAAATAACAATAACTGCAATAAACACACCAAATTTAATACTTTTTTATTATATGCTATACTGCCATTTATTAAAAATAAAACTGCCTAACTTAACAAGAAAAGGCCCTAAAACATGGATCCACGTTACGACCATATAAAAAGCGAGCAAGAAGCTCAAAAACTATGGGAAGAGCAACAAACGTATGCTTTTAGCAAACTAAAAACCAAAGAAATATTTAGCATAGACACGCCACCCCCAACCGTCTCGGGAACATTGCATATTGGACACGTATTTTCATACACTCACGCTGATATTATTGCACGCTATAAACGCATGCAAAATTATAACGTCTTTTACCCAATGGGCTTTGACGATAACGGTCTTGCGACCGAACGCTTTGTTGAGAAAAAAAACAAAACAAAATCACATCTCATGAAACGCTCAGACTTTATCGCATTATGCCTTAAAGAAGTTGCCGAAGCTGAAGAACAATTTATTAAACTCTGGAAATCTATTGGGCTATCAGTCGACTGGAACCATGTATATACAACAATCTCAGACCCAGTAAAAAAAATATCGCAATATAGCTTTTTAGAGCTTTATAAAAAAAATTACGTCTATCGCCAGCATGAACCAGCACTGTACTGCACAACCTGCAGAACATCAGTCGCTCAAGCAGAAATAGATAATATCGAAGTTTCTAGTACATTTAACGATATCGAATTTCAAACAGAAGATGGCCAAAAACTGATAATCGCAACAACACGTCCAGAATTATTACCAGCATGTGTTGCAATATTTTATCACCCAGAGGACACACGCTATATACACTTGCATGGCAAATTTGCTATCACACCAGTGTTTAATAAAAAAGTACCAATACTTCCAGATGCAAAAGTAACCCCTGAAAAAGGCTCCGGCCTGGTTATGTGCTGTACATTTGGAGATCAAACAGACGTATACTGGTACAAAATGCATAAACTACCATTTATACAAGTTGTTGGCTTTGACGGTAAATGGACAAAAGAAGCTGGAATACTTGAAGGCTTAACTGTTCACGATGCACGAAAAAAAACAATCGAATTGCTCACACAGGCAGGAAAATTACTTTCACAAAAAGCAATAACTCACGCAGTTAACGCACACGAACGCTGCAAAAACGAAATCGAATATTTAATATTATCCCAATGGTTTATCAAAATATTAGAACACAAAGAAAAATTCTTAGAACTTGCAAACAAAATAAACTGGAAACCTGCGTTTATGCAAGCACGCTATCGCGACTGGGTTGAGCATTTAAACTGGGACTGGTGCATATCACGGCAACTTTCTGCCGGCATCCCATTTCCAGCCTGGCACTGCCAAGATTGCGACCATATTATATTTGCCCAAGTACAAGATTTACCCGTTGACCCACGCGAACAAGCATGCCCAGAAAGTATTTGTCCTAAATGCTCCAGTACCAATATCAGACCTGATACAGACATCATGGACACCTGGAATACTTCAGCATTAACCCCACAAATCAATATCGGCTGGCCAGACCATATTAATCCAGAAGAAGCTTGGCCGACTATACCCATGTCCATGAGACCACAAGCACATGATATTATTAGAACCTGGGCGTTTTACACAATAATAAAAGCATACTATCACCACGACAAATTACCGTGGGAAAACATCGTTATTTCTGGACACGTACTTGCGGGCAAAGAAAAAATTTCTAAATCTAAAGGCAACGAAAAAATGAC
>JBDRBF010000001.1:0-20254 GCA_043822925.1 bacterium | reverse complement strand
AAAAGTTCGTCCAGGTTTCCTGTTTGATTTTGGAATGCAAACAGCAGGTGCAGGAATTCTGGGTTTTCGAAGAAGTTTAGGCATGTTTGGGTTGGGCATTCTTGCACAAAAGCATGTATTTTGCATGGTTTTGGGGGGAGTAAATATAAAAACTGGTTTGGGAGTTTGCTCTGGGTAAGTTGGCTGTGCTGGTTGGTCAGGTCGATTTGATTTGTTAAGCTGTTTTGGGCTAGATTTTGATATCCCAAAATTTGTACTTTAAAAATCGTTCTCAAAAATTCAAATATTTGTGGTTGTTCCTGTTTTAATTCTATTTCTGTCTTTTGATAAGGGAATGGATAGCGCATTGGGTCAGATGATCCGGTTTGTATGCTGATGACGCATCCAAAAACGGTGTATTCTTGGCCGGTTACTTGCACGAGTGATCCAAAGTTGGGGAATTTGTCCCATTGCCAGGATTGTGCACTGAATTGTTCTAAAGAACTTTCTATTACTTCTGCAAAGTAGGTTGTATGCATGTTGTCTGTGGTTTTTTGATTCTTTGTGATCATGTTTTATCTCGTTTAAATTAATAATTTTTGTTTGGTTAGCATAGCGTTTTTGTGTTTGAGCGTCACGAAAACTAAGAGGGGCTAAGAAATTGTTATTAAAATAATGATTGTTGGAGTTTCTTTTCGTCTGCTTTTTGCGTGAGCTTTGTTAAAAACGTTTTTCGGTGGATAATCGAGCGGATATTGAGTTGGATAGCTTGCGTATGGTCTTTGGTTCCGTAGCCTTTATGTTTTTCAAAGTTAAATGCGGGAAATACTTTGGACATGTTATCAAGTGTCCGGTCCCTGGTGACTTTGGCGACAATTGATGCTGCGGCTATAGAACTTGAAATTGATTCGCCAAAATTAAACGCGTGTAAGCTTAAGTTTTCGTGTTGGAAAGCCTGTGGGATTTGTATGGGAACGGCATCTATTATGATATATTTTAGCTTTGTGAGATTTAAGTTACTGGAAAGTATTGTTTGTGTGAGCGCTTTGCGCATAGCAATGCGTGTTGCTTGATAGATGTTAACTTGGTCGATGCTTTTGTGACACACAAAAGCTGCAGAATAGAAACAATTTTTTATGATCCAGTTATAGGCTAAGTCACGTTCTTGTTTTGACATGAGTTTTGAATCACGTAAGAATTTTTGTTTTGTATTGAGTGGTAAGATAACGGCTGCCGCGACGACTGGGCCGGCAAGCGCGCCGCGTCCAGCTTCATCAATGCCGCAAATATAGAGCGATGATTCCCATGCTTTTTTTTCAAAAAAGTTATGCTTAAAATTATGCTCAGGTGTATTCTTTTTGTTCATTTTTTATAATTATATTTTCTGTTGAAAATTTAGTAGCATTTCTATTTGACATGGTCTATAGTATTGTACAGGTATTTACAAGTGAGTAGAATTCATAGTAACTTGGCAAAAGTTTTTTGAAAATAAAAAAATAATTTTTCTATAAAGGAGAAACGCTGATGTCATCATCTACAGAATTGAGAGTAAAAGAGTTACTAAGAGAACGTGGTTGGACAACAAAAGTTCTTGCTGAAAAGACTGGAATGTCTGAAAGTTATTTGACGCACATAAAAAATGGAACACGTCGTTGGAATGAAGATGCTCTTAAAAAATTATCAAATGCATTTGCGGTTCATCCTGTTGATTTATTTGCTCAGCGCAGAAATAGAACAGATAATGTTGATACCAGTATAAAAATGCCTGAAACAACGGCCGTCGACCTGCAATTAAAGATTGTTCCAGTTGTTGGTAGTATTTTGGCAAACCCATCTCCGTATAATAATCAGTTAGAGCAAGTTACTACTGGATACAAAGATGTATTTACACCAGTATTTAATAGTTCAGACGATTCAATGTTTGCGCTGTGTGTTGAAAGTAATGCTATGGCGCCAAATTTTGTTAAAGGTGATTATTTAATCGTATCCCCTGAAACGTGGACTCGTTCTGGTGATGTTGCTGCTGTTGAGTATGGCAATGATACGCCTGTGCGTGTTATTATGCAGGTTACGTATATGGAAGACTTTATTGTTCTTGAATCAGTAAATCACAAAACCCCCCCGGTTGCTCTTATCCGCGGTAAAGATAATTTTAGAGTTATTGGCAAAGTTATTCATAGATATCAAAAATTGGGCTAATTCGTTATTCCAGACTTGATCTGGGATCCTGGGGTTATTATAGATTTATTTAGACTAAGAGGGCCGGAATCTTTCGGCCCTCTTTTATTTGTTTCTAAATGTAAATAAAGCTGGTTTTAAACGTGTAATATTGGTTTGTCTTTGCAAAACTTCGTTGTATACTATTTTATTATGTTAGATAAATGGTTATATGTATTGGGGGTACTTTTCTGGGTTATTAGTGGGGATTTTGTATGTTCTTAAAAAAACTAAAATATGCTTTTTTTCTTTTGCTTCTTGCGAGCTGTGTTTTTACAACAAGCGAACCGGTGGTTATTTTGATTCACGGGTCGTTTGCCGTCCAAGAGCCTTGGGCTCGTCCATATGGTGATTTTTATCAAGAGTTAGAAACTCAATCTATGGGCTTTGGTTTAAAACTTGTGCCGTTTTCTTGGTCCGGCACTCCGACGGTTCAAGAACTGTTTGCTGCAGCCATGAGGTTAATAAGATTAATTGAGAGTTATCCAGAGCAAGAAGAAAAAATTCTTATAGGGCATAGCCATGGGGGTAATATTATAAATTTGGCCAGTAGGTTTATTGGACGTGTTGATTTATCCCCGTTTAATGAAGATAAACTTAAAGAAATAGTTCAAAGTTTAGAGGATCCTGTTCAATATTACGATCAAAAACGGCCTCAAAATAATAAAAAAACTAATGATATAACGGTTCCTGGTCACCCCGGGTTGAGTGTTACTCCAACAACCAGAGATGTGACGAGTAAAAAGTATCTTTTTGATGAGGTTTATCTCCTGGCTACGCCTGTTGATACCGTCCGGTTTAAGCCGAACATGAATGTTATTGGATGTTTGTATAATTTTTATTCCACTGGTGACTTGGTTCAAACTATTGGTGGTTCATACGATCAAGCGTATAAGCATGATCAAGATGGGATTTTTAACTTTTCTATTATGCTCAAAAATTCGGGACACTTTGGGTCTGATTATCCAACGCATAGTACTATACATGGTCCTGTAATTGGGTATTGGATTTTGCATGTTCCTGAATTGGTGCGTGCTTGTACTGGAGGCAAAAGCCCTAAGAGGCCGGTGGGTCTTTTTGAGAATTTTGATGGGCATATTTATTTTGAAGCCGGTAAAGTCCCCGTGTATAAACGGGCTTAAAAAAGAAACGACGAATTCTAATGAGCGCTTGCATAGCCATAAAACCATTGATTGTTACAGATTAAATCTGCCATGCTCAATGTAGTAATTGGGGGGTGTCTCCGATGGTTAATAGCTTGTTCCCGTTATTAAAAAGGAGCTTTGTCGTGAGGAAGGTGAGCCTAATCTTTTTATTTGGGGTATTTTTTCTGGGTTTTATAGTTTCTGAATTGGCAGGCGATGTTGTTGGTACCACTAATATTTACATTGTTAATAAAACTGAAGAAAAAATTGTGGTCAAGCAGCCTAAACAGATTGAGTTTGTTAAAAGATCCAATAAAGATGGTCGAGGAGACAGAACTAAAGAAGATTTTGTAGGAGAATCTCAAATTATCATAGAACCAGGCAAAACTAAAAAAATAGTGCCTCTTGGTCGAGATCAATGTTTACATACTTCTGGTCAATTAGTAGACACGTTACGTTTTGGTAAAGCTGAGCTTATAAGAACATCCATATTGCTTGAGATTGAGGGTTATGGTTGGCATCTTTTTGAGTCAGAATGGTCAGCGAAAAATAAGGGTAGTTCAAGTAGGTTCTCATATAGTGGTGAAAAAATTCGGGGGACCAATATCCCTTATCAAAGAGTGTATGAATCTGGTGCTACACTTAAAGTTCGTCCTAAATTTAAGTTGCCTTATTGGGATGTGGAAATGGTTTTTTTAAATAAAAAAAGTGCTAAGAAGTCATGGTATAACTTATTTAAAGGAAAAAAATAATTTAGATTGATTCGAAATTTGTAAAGTTTCACAGGAGCTCTAAAGGGAAACTATTAATTATCCCTTTAGAGCTTTTTTTATTGAACAAAATTTTTTATGAAATTTCTGGTTGTTTATTTTGTTTGGTCCAGGCATCTAAATCAACTAAGTATCTTAAGATGCTTTCTAGTTGGGATAATTTGACGACTGTTGTGCCGTCTGAAAGGGCTTTTTCTGGGTTGTCATGGACTTCCATGAATATTCCAGCTATTCCCTGAACAACCGCAGCGGCAGCCAGCGTTGGGATAAATTCCCGATCGCCGCCAGAGCGACTGCCAAGCCCGCTAGGGCGTTGAACAGAATGGGTAGCATCAAAGACCACTGGGTTGCCGTTTCGTTTCATAATTGGGAAATTTCGGGGGTCTACGATTAAGTTATCATACCCAAAGGTGAAGCCACGTTCGCAGATCCAAATGTTTTTGTTTCCGGTAGAAGCTATTTTTTTGATAACGTGTTCCATTTTATCTGGTGCCATGAATTGGCCTTTTTTGACGTGAACAACTTTTCGTGTTTTGCCGGCTGCAATAAGCAGGTCGGTTTGGCGACACAAAAGAGCCGGAATTTGCACGATATCAACAACGTCGGCGACTTCGTTAGCTTGATGTGTCTCGTGTATGTCAGTTATGACGGGAAGGTCGAATTCTTTTTTTACTTTTTCAAAGACTTTTAGGCCTTGGGTCATCCCGACACCTCTGGCATTTTCAAGCGCTGTTCTGTTTGCTTTATCAAAAGAGCTTTTAAAGACAACGTTAATTTTTAGTTTGTCGGCTATTTTTTTAATTTCTTCGGCCATTTTTAATGAATGTTGTTCCGATTCCATGACACAGGGGCCTAAAATAAAAAATAACGGCTTTGAGTTATCTTGAATATCAAGATGCCAACGATTTTTATTCATGTTTGTCCCCTTTTGTTTTGCAAATTTCATCAAGAATGCCGTTAATAAATTTGTAGGCATCTTTTTCTGCGAACATTTTGGCAAGTTCTACTGCTTCGTTAATAACAATCGATGGTACGGCGTCAGGTTGGTTGAGTTCCCAAAGTGACATGTATAAAATTAATTTCGTACAGCACCCTAAACGCTCAAGTTTCCAGTTTTTTAGGTGAGGGTTTATTTGTTGGTCAAGGGCATCCCGATTTTCAATGGCACTATGGGCAAGTTGGAGAGCAAATGATTTTTCTGGTATCTGAATATTAAAGCCAATCTCAAAGTTTTTTATTACTTCTGAAAGGTCGGTTTGATAGTCTGACCGATCAACAGCATAAAGAAAATTAAACGCAGATATGCGTTCGTTTCTTCTGGTATTAAACTTGAGCTCGAATGTGTCAATTTCTTTTTGTTCTATTTGTTCAGTTTGCTCTTGTTCTTTTTTATTAAGTTCGTCATCAATAGGAGTTGTATTTAAGTCGGGATTATTTTTTGTGGTCATGGTGCCTTTTCCACGTATTGGTCTTATGAATCTACTCGTTCAATGTATTTGTTTTGTCGTGTGTCAACTTTAATTTTGTCGCCTTCGTTCAAGAAAAGGGGAACGGAGACAACGAGTCCTGTTTCTAGAGTTGCTGGTTTGCTGCCGCCTTGAGCTGTGTCGCCACGTACTCCAGGGACAGTCGTTGCAATTTCTAAAATCATGAACATAGGGGCTTCAACGCTTATTGGTTTGCCTTTAAAAAACATGACAACGTAGGTAAGACCTTCTTTGAGGTATTTTATCGCCGATTCAACATCTTCTTCGTTAAAATCACTTTGTTCGAATGTTTCTTGGTTCATAAAGTGATAAAGCTTGTCAGAAGAGTAGAGATATTGCATTTTAACTTGTTCTACATCAGGTTCTTCGAATTTTTCAGCTGATCTGAATGTTTCTTCTAAAACGCGGCCTGTGATCAAGTTTCTCATTTTGGTTTTTGTATAGGTTCCGCCTTTACCCGGTTGAACCAATGAGTAGTCAATAACGAGCCATGGTTCGTTATTCCATAGAATTCTTGTAGAGCCTTTTCGAAAGTCAGATGTGCCTATCACAGGTTTCCCCTTCAAAAAATAATATTTTTTAGATAAAGAGACAGTTTTTTATTATACCAAAGTTTAGAAAATGTACCAAAAAGTCAGATAAAACTCTATGTTAATTTAAAATAAGCGTAACAGCTTGAGTTATAAGTGTGTCTAAAGCTCGTTCTTCTTCTGGCGTAAAAGTTCTGAGTACATAGTTGCCGACGTCGCTTTTTTCTGCTGGTCGATCTATCCCAAAGCTCAAACGCCAAAAATCGCCGCCAATTACACCCATTATTGAGCGGAGGCCATTATGTCCACGAGCTCCACCACCAAATCGAATATTGGTTTTGCCAAATTTTTTCTCAAGTTCGTCGTGAATTACTAAGATATTTTCAGGCTTAATGCCCTTTTTGAGTAAATAACTGAGAACGTGACCAGAATTGTTCATAAACCCCAGTGATTTGACCAAGTGCACGCTTGGCGCCTTTTGATCGTATGGGTCTAGGCTTAATTTAGCTTGAGCGACCTGCTGGTCGCCTGATGTGCTCCAAGATGCGTTTAGTGTGCGGGCCAGTTCGTCTATGACGCGAAAGCCTATGCTGTGTCTGGTTTTATAGTATGCTGGTCCGGTGTTGCCTAGGCCTATTATTGCTTTGATATTTTGTTTTTCGTACTTTTTTTCTTCAGGCATGTTTTTATTCATGTTTTTTTGTCATCCTACTAGACTGCGCTCGTCCTGAGCCGCGCTCATGCTGAGCTTGTCGAAGCATCGATATTTAGAAATTTATGTACGTGCGTGCTTAAAAAGTCATACACACTTACAGCATGAATTTTTTGAGCCATCTCCGGTGTGAGTCCTATTAGAACTGTATCGGCTATGTAAATTTTATCAAAAGAACTTTGTATTAATCTTGAGCTTGTTCCAGGTGCGAAAACAGCATGGGAAAAACAGCCAATAATTTCTTTGGCGCCTTTCTCTTTCAAAAGATCACAGGTGGTGATAGCTGTCCTGCCGGTAGCTAGAATATCGTCGACTAGAATTACTTTTTTGCCTTGCACGTCTCCAGTGATTTTGAGTGCAATTGCGTGATTTGTTATGACCCGTTTTTTTTCAGCAACTATAAGTGGCAATCCAAGTATTTGCGCTATGGTTTGTGCTCGTCCTTTGCCACCAAGGTCTGGGGTTGCAATACATGCATTTTGAGTATCTAATTTTACGATGTTTGTTTTGATATAATTGGCCCAAAAAAATTCTAATCCAATGGATTCGAACGGGATATTAAAGAATTTGTGAGCGTGTGGAGAGTGTATATCAGAACATAGAACTGTATTTACGCCACTTTGTTCTAAAAATGAGCTTAAAAAACTTAAAATTGATTGAGAGCTTCTTTCGATTGTCTGATCTTGCCGGGCGTATGGCATGTATGGTAAAAGCGTTGTTATGCGTTGTGCCCTGCAAGCTTTTAAGTATTTAATAAGTATCAGTAAATCGAGTATTTGCTGATTAATCGGGTGATTTGTGGTTGCGTTTTGGGATAGATTTATGTGTTCTTGCGCCGAAAAAAACTGGTGTACTAAAATAACGTTTTGGCCTGTAATTGCGCGGGAATTAAAATGGGGGATGTGTGTTTCGCCATCGGCAAAGTGATCTACAGATACCGGAATTACTGGACACTGTATTTTATTAGCAACAGCTTGTGCTAAAGTTGCCCGTTTTTTTTCTTTAACGTGAACTACAATCATTATTTTTATCTTCTAAAGAGCCATTTCCAAAAAGATCTCTTTTGTTTTTGCTTTTCTAAGATTGCAGAAACTTCACGTGCTACTTTAAACATTTCAGGTAATTTGCCGAGAGCAACGGTAATTCTTTTCCATTGCCCAAAGGGGATTCCTGGAATGCCGCACAGTGTTTCGTTATCTTTAACGTCGTTTAATATAGCGCTTTTTGAGACTATTTTAACGCCGTTGCCGATGTGGATGCCGTTTTTGATCGCAACTTGGCCGCCAATTTGGCATCCTTTGCCGATAGTTGCGCTACCAGCGATGCCTGTTTGGGCCAAAATTGCAGTGCCCATGCCGATTTTTACGTTATGCGCGATGTGTACGTTGTTATCGACTTTTACATGGTCTTCTAGTATCGTTTTGCCAAAAGTTGCTCTATCGAGTGAACAGTTAGCGCCAATTTCTACATGTTTGCCGATTTGTACGATGCCAACATGAGGTATTTTGCGTAGCCCTTGAGCCGTAACGTTATACCCAAAGCCATCAGAACCAATAACAGCATTGGCGTGAATAATTGAGTGATCGCCAATAACACAGTTATCTAAAATTTTTGCCCCTGGATGCAGGGTAACATGTTCGCCAATTATGCAATTTCTGCCAACAAAAACAAGTGCGTCAACGACCGTTCCTGCCCCAATATTTGCTCCGGCGCAAATATGAGCCGATGGTTCAATAAATGCATCTTGTGCTATTATTGCGCTGGTGCTTACAAAGGGCATTTGGCCAAGAGGGAGAGCAATTGTTTTATCTTTTTTATTTGCGTAATCGATGATTTTTTGAAACGCCGTGAGCGTATCTTTAACTAAAAGATAGTTTTTACCCGGGACTGTTGCTTGTGTTGCTAAAATAATTCCAGCATGTGATTTTTCTATTTTCTCAGCGCTGACGCCATCAAAAACCGACTGATTGCCTGGATCTAAAATTACGGCAATATCGTCTGAGAGAGCGCTTTCAAGCGCTGCGATGTTTTTTATAATAAACGTATGTGGGAGGGGACCGGTTAGGTCTCCTCCCACGAGTTGTGCAAGTTTTTCAAGACTAAGATCTAATATCATCTATTGGTTCCAAGTTAATTTACGCGCTCTTTATTTCTTTTTTTTCAGTTTTTGCGCTTGGAGCTTTAGCAACGGTTGACAGTGCTTTGTCATAATCTTTGTCGATAATGGCTAATACTTCTTTTGTTTTGTCGATTGAATCAAGGGTGCACAAGAGGCCTGGTGTGTTTTTGTCGATTAAAGCTGTGCCCCAGTTGCTTTCTGTAAATGTTTTTTGAGTAAGAGCCAATTGTTTATCTCTTAGTTTGAGTAATTTTCTTTGGCTTTCAGCACGCAATGCTTCTTGTTTATTGTTAATTTCAGTTTCGATATGTTTCTTTTTAGCGACAAGGGCTTCTGTTTTTTCTTGAAGTGCTTCTTTGCTTAAAACGTCAGCTTTTGCTTTAATATCTTCTTGGGCTTTTACGAGTTCTTTTTGTGAGTTGGTGATGAATTCTTGAAGCTCATTAATTTTCTTTTCAACTTCAGCGTTTATTTTTTGACCTTCTTTTGATGATTGCATGATGTATACGCTGTCGATAGCTACTAGGCCTAGAGGGCTGCTTTTTGCTACAAGCGCTTGATTTTGTTCAATCGCTACTACCATTCCAGAGCTTAGTACTAAGAGAGCTATGGTTCCAAATAATGTCTTTTTCACGAGAACTCCTTCCTAATTTGGGGCTGTTAATGTCAAAATCTCGTCCGGGAACAAATTTACCGGCATAAATCCAATGAAAGATAATGTATCGCAACTTGTGCCTGATGGCCAGTTTTTTATCGTTAAAGCTGTTAAAGCATCTTTAGACGATAAAAATTGGGTTGTTTAGTTTGTTACTCTTTGTATTTTATTACAATAGCTGTTGTGTTATCGGTCCCGGTGCATGCCATTATTGCTTTGCATACGTCTGAGCTTTCTTGGTTTTCGTAACAAGGATCAAAGATGCGGTAAGTCGGTTGTCCATTTATTAGTCCATCAGAAAATACAAGGGCTGTTTGGCCAGGTTGGGCCGGTATCTCTTTTGATATTTCTAGTTCGCAAGTAAGACCGGGTATTTTTTTTGTTTCTTCGAGAGTGCCGTAGGAGTAGCGAGCGTAATCGCCAATACTTCTAGTGATTTTTAGTTGGCCTCCGAGTTTGCCATTTATTATTACTCCATTTTCGGAGAAAACTCGTTTAAGTTCTTTTTGATTATTTAAGTCATGACTTACTGTCGTATGTATGCTTGAGCCTTGTTTTGTGGGTAAAATAATTACTCCAGAGTTGCCAGCGTGGGCAGTTAGCCAAACGAATTGGTTGTTTTTGTTTTTATAAAGAAGCAGGCAAGTAATTGTTGATCCAATTATTTTGAGATTGTTTGTATTTTTTTTGCTTTTCTCATCTAATTCTATGGCTGTTTTTTGAAGCGCTTTTTTTATATTCTCATAGGTGTGTGTTTTATCTGCACAATCTTTATAGTTTTTATAAAAAGTTGTATAGAATTGTTCTTGGAGGTCTTCAGATATAACGGCAGATTTTCCATGACCAGCAAATACAGCAAATAGTGAAAAGTTTTCTAAGGAGTTATTGTTTAGTTTATATTTCTCATAGTTGTTCAGTGGGTAGCCAGGGGAGTTTTTTGTTATTTTTTCATTGTGAATAATTAAAAACCGGTCATTGTTTTGATCAAAACAATGAGAAAATTTTTTTTTAGCTGATTGATAACTTATATCGAGTTTGTATGCGCTAAGTATGTTGGTACTGAGTAATAAAATTGCAGGTATTTGTAATAAGAATTTCTTCATAAAGACTCCCTTTTTAAGTGCCAGGCCGTTATGTTGATTTGAATGTCACATAATTTATCCTGACTTTTTTCTAAAGGCTAGGTTTTTTTATGGCAGGAGCTCTTGGGTGTCTTTTGGGTACGATTTATCGTTATTTACGATTACCATAACCGTAATGTCGTCAAAGCTTTCCATATCTCGTGCCTTAGCGCATAAACTAGAACTTATTTCGGAAGCGTTTTTCCCATTAATGCGAAGTTCTAATATGTTTTTTTGTGCTTCTTTGGTGTTGATAGCATCCCAAAAGCCGTCTGATGCAATTATTATAATATCGTTTTCTTTTGCTTTAATATGTTTAAATTCTGGGGTAGCTATGATTGCTTGTGATGTTTCATAGCTCTCAGGATTTGTCATGAAGTCTTCGTCATTTGTTTTTACTTTAAATTTCATAATAAGATCGCCGATGCTTCGAGACATTGCAAGGCACTTTTTAGCTTTTTCCGTAGTAAGAATATATATGTTTTTAGTCATAAGACCTTTTGTTTCTTTTTTTCCATTTTGCTTGGTAATACGTCTCTTTTGCGTTCTTGGGTATTGTGCATACCATTTTGTAATTTTTTTTGAGCAGGAACAAGAAACATCGTTTTTTGACTCGAGTTTTTCTATGGTGGTAATAGTCCTATCATCGTCATCTTCGAGAAACCATCTTGATAATATTAAGCCTTCCGCATTCATTACTCGATTATATTCTGATGAGTTGGTGCGTGGGGAATGATCTTTTGTTTCATGTCTAATTTTATTCTTATTGTAAATAGCAATGCGTGAGTCGCCAACGTGTACGATATGCCACATTTTTGTGCTATCGTTATACAGTACACAGGCAAGTGTTGATCCTGCGAGCATTTTTTGTTTTAATAGGTTGTTTTCTATTGTTTGAATAGATTTTTTGAGCGCTTTTTCAATGTCTTTGTTGGAATCACTTATGTAATTATTTTTAAACTGAGTCAAAAAATAATGTGCTAAATATTCTGATGCGCCTGACCCATTGTGTCCATCAAATACAGCAAATAGTGAGAGTTCTTGGCTGAGTTTTGTGTCATTATGATAACATAAAGAGCGATCTTCGTTGTTTTTGTGATCTGTCCCATCAATTGTATAATGCCCAATATCAAGTGTAAGCGAGTAATTGTACGAAAATATAAAAAGAAATAGAAACGTAAGTTTTTTGTACATGCCAAGTATCTTTCTTTTTATCTGTTTTTAGCTGTTTATTTTTTGTTTTGGTTAAAAAATCTCACTAATTGTTTTGTCTATATCTTCGCGTTTAAATTGTATCATCATGTCGCTATAAAAAATTTCGTCATATTCTCGCGTTTTAATAACTACAGGCATAGGTACAGCATGCCCCATTAAAAGCGCTTGCTTTTTAGAGTCTAGCGTAGCCAAAATTGCCCGTAAACCGCTTGATCCACTGACGCCAGTAAGAACGCTTTGTATGTCTTTTTCATCGTTTAAAGCTGCAACAATTTTGGTGCCAATTTGGGAGAGTACTTCTTCGTCTATGCCTGATGGCCGTTGGTCGACAATCATGAGCGATACATAATATTTGCGCATTTCGCGAGCTATTGTGCCAAAAATAGTTTGTCTTGCTGCTGTTGGATTCAAAAACTTGTGTGCTTCTTCTATCGTGATAACCAGCTGGCCCGGTTTGTCTGCGCTATTTTGCGTGCCTAAAAACTTTTCAGTTTTTGCGACATATGCTTGATGTATATGTCGTGTAATAATATTGGCGACCAGTAAGTAGCATAACATAGAAGTTTGGTTGCCGAATTCAAAAACAACATGAAAGCCTTTGTCTAAGTACTCAAGTAATCTATCGACGACTGAAATTTTCAGTTTTTCTTTGCTTAAGAACGGGAATTTTTCGAGGCGTTTAAGTTTACGGTATAGGGCGCTAATAGATTCTGGATGTGCGCCAACTTCTCCGGCAAAACTGTTAAATGTGTTGCCGTCTTGGGCGAGCAAAACTTCAAGCCATTTGTCATAATATTTATTCGAGATTAAATAAGCAGCTTCAAGTGCTGTTGGGTGTAGACTTAGTTCGTCTTGTAAAGACATAACGTCTTGTACATGAATATCTGAGTAGGAAAGCATGACTTCTACGTCTGGGGTGCCGCCGCGCCTGCGTGTCGCTTGTGGGTCCAGCGAGAAAATTACTACTTTGTGTGGGAATAGCGTCTTGAGTCCCTTTACAAAAGATTGCTCATGTCCCTCTTTGCGGGCTTGTAGCCCGTATTCGTTATGCATATCAAATATAAGATTTACAGCTTTTTCGCTTTTAACCAGTCCGGCCAAAATTAACCGGGTAATAAACGTTTTTCCCGTTCCCGTTTTGCCAAAAATCCCGTTACTACGTTCAACAAATTTTTCTAAGTCTAGACATACGGGCGTGGTCATATCGAGCGGGTTGCCGATATTAAAGTATTTTTTGTCTTCTTTTTCGCTGCCGAAAATACAGGCGACGTCATGTGCACTGGCTTCATACACAGTCGCAAAATGCGTAGGTATCGTTTTTACTGGCATACGGTTATTATTTTGGTCGAGCATAAGCATAGGTTTTAATACGATTTTTGCGTATATATCCCGTTGCTGTAATACCCCCGTTAATAGCTTCTCGTCTTCATGTGGGGGAAAGAGCAAAATATCTGGGTGTGTTACTTCCAGCTCGATATTCGTGATTAACGAAAAAAATTTATATTGTGAACCCACTATTGAAACAAATTTGCCGGTTTTTATATCTTCCAGCTGGCACCCGGCAGCCAGTCTCATCACTAGCCCCTCGACGAGCGACCCGGTCAAAATATGTCCTAATTTTTTCTCTGGCTTTATCGTTTTATCAAACATTAATGGGTCCTATATTATATTGTCATCCCATTTTAATAAAGTAGCGATGAGATCTTGTTTCTGTGGGCTGAAAGAGACAGTATTCGTGCCTTTGTGAAGTCGTATATTTTTTTTGATTTTTCCGTACCGATTTATATCATCATATGTGCTTTTTCCTGTATTTACCCAGTTTTCCCAGGTGAGTTCCATAGGCTTCATAGCTAACAGCGAAACATGTGAGCACAGTAAAAGTACGGCGCGGGAGAGAAAAATATGTTTTTTGTTCATGGGGGCCTTTCATGGGTTATAGGTGCAACGATAAAGGCGAGAGTTAAAATTGTTGGGATAGTTTACCGGGCTTTGGTGAAAATTTATATTTAAAGTTTGTTGGTGTGATTAATGGAGGTTGGTGGAGGGGATAACGGGTTTTTCATGACTGGTAATCGTTTTTCATGGTAAATGTCGTTTTGTGTGCTAAAATCATAAAAGACAGGTGGAAATAATCGTTTTTCATGAAAGGATGAGGAAATGAATCGTTTTTCACAGCATGTAACTGTTTTTCATGGACGTTCTGTCCCAGAAGAAGGCAGTTTTCTTGTTGGTTATACTGCGTTGATTAATGCCTTTAATCTTAAGGTCCCGCTGCCAGCAATGGGCGCATTAATAGGCCCTCGCCATAAGCGCTATCACACGGAGCATTGGGCCTATTATACCCCACGTCATGCGCCAGAAGATTCTTTGGCTGGACACCTTACTTTTGCGCTCAAATATGAGGGGGTTGAGCTTGCCATTCTTAGTGCACTGTTTGCCGTAATTAATTCCCAAGAGCTTCAGGAGCTTACTGCGTGGGTACAGTCAGAGCCAACGGGGCGTTATAGCCGCAGGATATGGTTCTTTTATGAATGGCTCACACAAAAAGAATTGGCACTGGACGATGCAAAGACTGGCAAACTCATTGATGCCATTGATCCAAAACAGCAATTTCCTGGACCAGTGCAACCGTCTAGGCGCCATCGAGTGAATAATAATCTTCCAGGATCTCGAGATTTCTGTCCTCTTGTTCGCTGTACAGAAAAATTAAAAAAATATTGCGAATTGAGGTTAGATGCACTTGCTCTTAAAAAGTTGCAACAAATTCGCCAGGATCTTATCGTAAGAGCGTCAGCTTTTTTGATGCTTAAAGACTCTCGTGCTTCATTCCAAATTGAACAAGAGCAACCGGCACAAAGCCGTGCCGAGCGTTGGGGTGCTGCAATTGGTCAAGCGGGGATACATCAATTGTCCAAAGAAGAACTTCTGCGGCTTCAAAAAATCGTTCTTGAAGAAAATCGATTTATAACTTTGGGGTTTCGGCGTGAAGGCGGTTTTATTGGAACTCATGACCGCATGAGCCGGGCTCCAATTCCGGATCACATTTCAGCTCGCTGGGAAGATATCGATTTGTTGATTGATGGCATGCTTTCTACTTATCAACGGTTAAAAAAGGGGCCACTTGACCCTGTCATACTTGCAGCTACGATAGCTTTTGGTTTTGTATTTATTCATCCATTTAGTGATGGCAATGGCCGCATACACCGCTATCTTATACACCATGTTTTGGCTGAAACGGGGTTTATTCCAAAAAAAATCGTTTTGCCATTTTCTGCTGTTATTTTGGAGCATATTGATGAATACAAAAAAACACTTGAAGCGTATTCGCAGGAGAGCCTGAAGTGCATTATATGGAGCCCTACTGATCTTGGGAATATTGAGGTGCTTAACCAAACAATTGATTTATACCGTTATTTTGATGCAACCGGTCAGGCAGAATTTCTTTATGATTGCGTATATCAAGCACTTACCAGCAGCTTGCCTAATGAAATTGATTACCTTGAAAGATATGATCACATGAAGGTGTCTATAAAAAAAATGATTGAGATGCCAGATCGTGAAGTAAGTTTACTGATTAGTTTTTTGGAACAAAATAATGGGCTTTTATCAAAAAGGGCAAGAAGCTCAGAATTTAAGGCGCTATCTGATGCTGAATGTCAGCAGCTTGAAGAACTCTATGTTAAATGTTTTTGCCCAGTGTTGAAACACTAGGCTGGAACAAATTTCAGGCGATTACGCCTGAGAACTTGGGTTTTATATTAAATCCTGGCTTTATTCTCAGGCGTAATCCAGCTGTCGATCCTACTTCGTTTTCTACTTCGCCCTTTGTCGATACGAAGGGCAGGTAGCTACGCCGGGCACGGCAGGGGGAGTGTTTTTGGTTGAAATAAGCTTTCTTTGATTGAGAATTGATTTTGCTCAATCGATTGAGTAAAAATACTCAGAGCATTGAGTAAAAATAAAAAACTGGATTTTTAATGCAAAAGCATGCACTTTTTGATCGACTTATAAGTTTGGGGGACTATCTGTCCCCCATAAGACTTTTAGCTATTTATGAGCATCTGTATTTGTTGCTTGTATGTTTACATCTTGGCCTGTTGCAATATCTAATATTGCTGAACGAGGTCCTGAATCATAATTAAGACTTTGCTCAAGTCCTGTAACTTCCCACAAGCTAATAACCCCACGTTTTGACCCGAATGTAAGTATGCTTTTTTTTGGATGCCATATGGTTGAGCATGGTGCGCATAAATCAAGGGATCCGTCGATATATTTTAGATTATGTTTTTCTGATAGATATTCTTCGCTTAATAAATCTATCAGATGCAAATAGCTAAAACTATTACTTGAATAGTCATAGGCCCATAGGCTAATACCGTTATTTTTGGCGTCTGAATCAGCGCTTGAATATGCTTGTGAGCCAAAAATAATGGGTAGCGTTGGGTGCCAGTCCATTTTTTTTAAAACCCTAATACTTGTTTGCTCTGTACTTACTGGCTCAAAAGCATTTTTTTTCGCGTTATACATGCTGTTTTGGATAAAACCTAATTTGTCTGTATAGGTGAGTGTGAGAATTTTTTTGCGCCACGCGACTAGCGGCGTTGTTGGTGAGGCATCCTCTTGGATTTTTTGGAGTAGCGTGAAGCTTCTTTTCTCAAAATCATAAAGATATACATATACATTGTGGGTATGGTTTTTAAGCGCAGAGCAAGCTAGGACATGGCAACTATCAAGGCGTAATGTTGGATGCCACGTTATTGCGTTGATTGTTCCTATGTTTGGTTCAAATGTATCACATAACGAGAATTTATTTTTTTCAGCATTATAGGCAAGCAAGTTGATTTTGTTGTTGGCGGCGTAGGTGAGTATGGGTAACGTTGGGTACCAGGTAAGTGCATTTGCCTGTATCTTTTTTGTGAGTTTTTTGGTGAATGTTCTTTGTCCAATATTAAAAGAAGCGATTGAAACTGAGTCTTGTGATGCGCATGCAAGCAGGAAGTCACTATTTGGTTGTTGGTTTTGGTACCAGGCTAGTGCGTGTATTTCTTCGTCATTTATTTTGAGTTTTTGCAGGTAGTTTGTTTGGATATTGTTGGCTGAAAAAGCAGGCTGGATTGCACATGTGCAGTAAAAAAAAAACATGAAATATTTAAAAACGTTTACACTTTGTTCCATGAAAATACCCCCTGTATTACGAATATCCCCAAAAGATCCCCTAATCTTTTTTTATTTTAAAGGGGAGGCTCTTATTTATACAATGGTTTTGGGCTTTTCATGTGGGGGGCTTTCTGTTTGTTTTTAATTTTTAAAGAAAATTTCTTCAAAGCCTTCGTGCTCTTCAAAAATAATAAGAGCGATAGTGAATGATTCTTTTTTTTCTAATTTTTTGCAAAAATCTGTGCCGATTTTATTACAGATATCCGTGGCACTCGTATACTTTTTTGTTAAATTAATAATTTCTTGAGTAAAGCTGCTTATTTTTGTGTTGCACCAGAAGGATCGCGAAGCTGCAACAATAAAGCTATATCGCTCAATGAATTTATGTGGATTTATTGAGAGAGAAAAACAAAAGCAGTTGGCTGTTTCAATGTGGTCCAACTGCAAGCCTTTTTCTTGCAGGTTACCGTTTCTAGATAAAAATATTGCTTTTATATTGCATTTATTTTCATCATAAAATTCTTTTGGCGTGAATATTTTGTATGTTTCTTTATCGTTTTTAATTCCTTTTTCGACGGATGATGAGCAGTCGCGTTTTTCTGAATTAAAGTATCCAAAATCGTATGCGTATGTTTTTGTACAGAAGAGCGCAAGAAATGAGAGGCATAACAGAAGCTTTTTTTTCATTCAGTAATCCGGTTTTTTTGCCAAAATATATTTATGAAAGAATTTTTTATCGCATAAAAAGTTGCAACGCTGGAGACCTAGGGCCGCGCATGCAGGGCATGCTTGTCCCCCTACTACGCTTTTCGCCTAACAGCTTGTAGCTTTATCTTACGCTCTGCGCCTTTCGGGCTTGTAGCTACAGATGACAGGTCGAAGGGTGGGCTAGGCTAAGGACGGGTTTCACGCCTACAGCGTGATGATGTGAGACGAAGTAGATTGCTTTGTCTGGATTTCTGATGTCCCAGATTTTTACGGTATAGTCTTTTGCAGCTGAAGCGAGAAGATAGGGGTTGGTTGGGAGCCAATTAACCGCGTTGACATACTTTTTGTGGCCATTGAGTGTTAGCAGCTTGTGGGTGGTAAGTGAGTGTAGCGTGTTTGTACAAAGAAATATGAGTACGGGAATGATTGAAAGTGCTATTTTTTTGTTCATAGCTATCTCCTGGGTAATGTAACAGGAAGTTTATTTCCTAGTGGTTTTGCATCAAATAGTTTATCGAGAGCATGTCGTGCAAAGAGGTGTTCGTTTTGTTTTTTCCATGGCAAATAGTATGCATTGTTCATTTTGACTTGTTCTATTTGGCGAGCGAGTCTTTCTGTTTCTTGTATTTCATGGTCGATTTTATTTGTTGCAACTACTTCATCGAATAGACCGTATAAACTAATTCCACCATTTTTTTCTGCGATTTCAATTCCGCCGCATATATCTAGAGACCATGCAAAACAGAAATTGCTTATCGGCATATCAATTTTTGCGATTAGTTCTGCTTTATTTTGTTCATTGAATAGTTTCCATGTTTCTATGGTTTCAGTTTCGCCTCGTTTTCCTGTGACCGTAATAAACGATGGGTCGTATGATTTTAGACTGTAAGTGCGCCATTTCAGCATGTAGGGTTCGAAATCCAGTGCGATAGTTTCCATTGATTTTATATCGAGTCTGAATATATGTAGGGCGTGATTGTTTCCATCGAGGTCAACTGAGCAAAATGCAAGAGTGTTTGCGTTCCATGGGCGCCAGGCAACGTCTGTGTATGCGCAATTTTTTTTGTTATTTACGATGTCGGCTTCTAATTCTATTTTTTCGTTAGAGATACTCCATATTTTTATTGATCCATCATGTGAAGTTGAAGCGAGAAAAATTTCTTTACTTTTTTCATTTCTGATCCAATCGATAGATGCTACGGTTTTTTTGTATCCTGTAAGTGTTTCATATGATTGATGCTTGCCTAGTTGCCATATTTTTATTGTTTTGTCTTCTGATGCAGATGCGAGTTCACCTTTGTAGCCCCATTTAATGCAGGTGATAGAGCTGCCATGGGCTTTTATTATTTGTATTGCTTCTTTGGGTTTGTTTGTGTTCCAGATATATATCTGTCCATTATTTGTTGCCGTTGCGATTCGGTTTGGAATGTGGGGGTGCCATGCAAGTGACGAGATGGGTGCATTGTGTTTGAGCTTTGCGATAACGGTTTTTTTTTCTTCTAATTCTTTTGTTCCCAAGTTTTTTTCTTGTTTTGTTTCCCAGATTTCGACAATATATCTTTTTTCGAAATATCTTTTTTCGAAATTTGATGCTATGGCCATGAGATTTTTAAAGCACGATTTTTCGAAACATGATACGTCGCGACATTTGGTGTATGAAGTTTCTATTTTTACAAATTCAAGATGAGCTTGAAGTGAATGGGAGTAGATCAATAAAAAAATTATAGTAAGCGTGCGTGTAAATTTTTTGTTCATAAAATTGGTCGCCTGTTTTTAAAAAAAATATTTATAGAGCTTTAAAAATAGACAACAATGTAGCTCGGTGTATGGGAAAAAGCAAATTGTTTTGAGAGGTACGTGTCCGGAGACCTAGGGCCGCGCATGCAGGGCATGCTCGTGCCTAGGTTAAGAACGGGTTTCACGCCTAGCGGCGTGATTATGTGAGACGAAATCGAGTATGTTTTATGTCCTCAGGCCTGTAGGGCCTGAATCTGGTGCGCAGCCTGGGCATAAGGCGATTTTTTTATCGCCGCAGCCCCAGGTGTGTGAATGTTGGATGTTTCTGGAATCGGCGTTTGGCAATGGGGATGCCGGAGACCTAGGGCCGCGCATGCAGGGTATGCTTGTGCCTAGGCTAAGGACGGGTTTCACGCCTACAGCGTGAGAAGATATGATTATGTCCTCAGGCCTGTAGGGCCTGAATCTGGTGCGTAGCCTGGGCATAAGGCGATTTTTTATCGCCGCAGCCCCAGGTGTGTGAACGTTGGATGTTTATGGAATAGGCGTTTTGCGATAGGGATGCCGGAGCCCTAGGGCCGCGCATGCAGGGCATGCTCGTGCCTAGGCTAAGAACGGGTTTCACGCCTACAGCGTGAGAAGATATGATTATGTCCTCAGGCCTGTAGGGCCTGAATCTGGTGCGTAGCCTGGGCATAAGGC